>JAIRYY010000164.1 GCA_031267485.1 Tannerella sp. | reverse complement strand
TTCCAGCATCCGGCTGTCTTCCTCCAGTATGACATCAATCACCTTCCGCTCCCCGGTTTTTACCGATTTCGATACATAACCGATATAGGAAAACCGCAATTCCGCGTCGCCGTCCGGCACGGTAATATCGTAAGCGCCATTAATATCGGTAGCCGTACCCGTTTGCGGCGCGCTTGAAACGCGGATACTTACACCCGTTAGCGGTTCTCCGCCCGTGTCCGTTACTTTTCCGCTTACCCGCAGGGACTGTGCCATTACAGGCAGACAGAACCCCGGCAACAGGCAGACTATAACAGATTGCTTTAGCCATAAATTTTTTATGTTCATCATAAGATTAAATATTTAAAAGTTAAAAATCGAGTATTCATAACCTGAGTTTTGAAATATTGGATACGTATTCAAGACTTTAGAATACGTATTCGAGACTTTAGAATACGTATTCGAGACTTTAGAATACGTATTCGAGATTTTAGAATACGTATTCGAGACTTTAGAATACGTATTCGAGACTTTAGAATACGTATTCAAGACTTTAGAATACGTATTCGAGACTTTAGAATACGTATCTGAAACTTTAGGATACGTATCTGAAACTTTAGGATACGTATCTGAAACTTTAGGATACGTATCCGAAACTTTAGGATACGTATCCGAAACTTTAGGATACGTATCTGAGACTTTAGAATACGTATCTGAAACTTTAGGATACGTATCTGAAACTGTAGGTATCCGAGACTTTTGGGCGTTTTTCCCTCAAAAACCTGTTCATCGTCCACAAAAATACGGACAGGATAGCTGCGGTTCCGCCAGCCGGACATTTTCAGCTCTATTTCGTTGACGACGACATCTCTTTCCAGTTCGTATTTAATCCAGGCGGTTTGCATATTCCCGTCATTGCTCCATTCGGACAGTTCGTTGTCGTCGAAACTCTGTCCCGCTTCCGGCTCGTTGCTTCCTGCCGTCGCACCGGCATGGCTATCGGATTGCGTGTGATTTTGCAGGATTCGCCCTCACTTTTGCGAAACGGAAGCAGTAAAAATAAGCAGGTTTATTTTGTATTCCTCCCGGCTTGCACTATCTTTGCAGAGGCATATTATGAAATGGAGAGATACGTATATATAGCAATGATGCTTATATTGAGTTTGTTAAATATGCAGGCTCAAAAAACTTTTACGGTCGTGATAGATCCCGGACATGGAGGTAAGGATCCCGGATGTGTGGGCGTCATATCGAAAGAAAAGGCGATAAACCTGTCCGTAGCCCTGAAATTCGGTTCTTTAATAGAACAGAATCATCGGGACGTCAGGATTATCTATACCCGTAAAACGGATATTTTTATCCCGCTGGATGAACGGGCTAACATTGCGAACAGGTATAAGGCGGATTTGTTTATTTCCATTCATGTAAACTCCGTAAGGAGAGGGAACGCGTCGGGGACCGAAACGTATACGCTTGGCCTTGCCAACTCGGACGAGAATCTGGATGTGGCAATGCGCGAAAACTCCGTCATATTGATGGAAGATGACTATCTTCAGAAATATGAGGGTTTTGACCCCAAGTCTACGGAATCGTATATCATTTTTGAATTTATTCAGAACAAGCACATGGAACAGAGCATATCATTTGCATCCGGCATACAGAAGTCTTTCGCGAAAGCGCAACGCCATAACCGGGGTGTCCGGCAGGCCGGGCTGCTCGTCCTGAGAAAAACGGGCATGCCGGGCGTCCTGATTGAGCTGGGTTTTATATCCAACCGCGCCGAAGAACATTTCCTGGCTTCAAATGAGGGGCAGAAAACGATAGCGCAGGCTATATACAGGGCTTTTGACGATTTTAAGAGTGATTACGACCGTAAACTCGGCAACATGAACGGTAAGCCGATCATCACGGTTCCCCGGGAGACGGCAGACCGTCCGTCCGCCGGCAACGGGAAGAACAGGGAAACAGCAACCGGACAGACGGACAATATCATATATAAAGTGCAGATTCTGACATCCGACAGGAAACTGTCCGTCAGGGACAAGCGTTTCAAGGGATATGACGGCATTTCCTTTTATGCTGAAAAGGGTATTTACAAATATACATACGGATCGACTTCCGACTACGGGAAAATCCTCGCTATGTATAAAAAAGCGGCGAAGGACTTTAAAGGCGCCTTCATCATCAAAACAAAAGACGGAAAAAGAATTTACAATTAAAAACAGTTCATCATGAAAAGATTTTCAAAAGAAACAGTCATCGGCCTTGTAAGCATAATAAGTTTGGCGCTGTTATATGTCGGCGTTAACTATCTGAAAGGCGTCAACCTTTTCAAGCCGGCGAATTACTATTACGTGTCCTGCACCAATGTGCGCGAGATAACCATATCAAGTCCGGTCTTCGTCGAGGGATTCCGGATCGGACTGGTGCGGGAAATCCGCTACGATTACTCTTCCACTGACAGGATAACGCTGGAGATAAGCCTCGATAAGGGCATGAAAATTAACCGGGGAAGCTATATCTCTATCGAATCCACCCTGCTGAGCGGCGCCGAACTGCATCTGAAACTCAACAGCTTCTCCGGCGAATATTATAAAGCCGGCGACACACTCGAGGGGCGTTTGAAGGGAGGAATGATGGCCTCGGTGGAAAACGAACTCCTGCCCCGGCTTATTGATATGATGCCCAAAATAGACTCCATACTCGCCGGATTGCAGACGCTCGTTCACAACCCCGCGCTGTCGCAGTCGCTCGACAATATCGAAAGCACGACCGGCCAACTGGCGGCATCGTCGAAAAAACTGAATGTGCTGCTGGGGAACGACGTGCCGGAAATTGCGTCCAATCTCAAAACGGCATCCGCAAACCTGTCGGTTTTCAGCAGCGACCTGAACCGGCTGGGCCTGGACCGGAGCATCAACAGTCTTAACTCATCTCTGGAGCATATCAATGCGCTGACACTCAGGCTAAACGCGAACGATAACACCCTGGGGCTGCTGCTCAACGATTCCCTGCTGTACAGGAACCTCAACAACACGCTGGATAATGCATCCGGCCTGCTTTTGGACTTCAAGCAGAATCCGAAACGGTATGTCCGTTTTTCGCTGTTTTAGGCCGCTTCCTTTCTTATACAAAAATTTTTCGTTTCCACAATAGTTTTATGAAATTTAGACTGCTTCTAAATAACAAAAAAAAAATAGGGATGCGCAAAATTCATAAGCGTTTGATTATATCATATTTTATAAAAGAAACCCCGTCCTTTTAACTGTTTTTCACCATCGTGGCCGGTATCCCCAAACTACTTATTTATGAGCGAATTTTCCAATTCGGCAAACTCGAATATTACAGACAGTAAATAGATTATGCATAATCTGTTGAAATAAAAAGGGATGTTGAAAAGGTGATATTTCCAAATAAAAATGCAGTTTTTTTTTCTAAATAAATTTCCAATCTTTGCAGTACGAAAAGGACATGAAAATAAAATTTGACATCTATATAATTAATTTTTAATGTGTATGCAGAAAGATTTTAAACAAATGTGGGGAGACTGCTTGACAGTCATAAGGGATATTGTGCCTCAACCCGCTTTTGAAGCATGGTTTGAGCCGATTATTCCGTTATCTTATGACGAATCCAAGTTCACGATTCAGGTACCGAGCCAGTTCTTCTATGAGTATCTGGAAGAGAAATACGTGAATGTGCTGAAGATGACGCTCAACCGTGTATTTGGCGAAGGAACCACGCTCAAATATCGCGTTATGGTCAGCGGACAGACGATAGTCCGCAACGGTCATACCGTGACGTATCCCGGTGAAGCCCCCCAGAGAATACCCGCGCATACGCCGAATACAGTGGATGTGACGAGAACGCCCGGGCCGATTAAGGTTGCATCGCAGGATCTTGATTCCCAGCTGAACCCGCGCTATAACTTCGACAACTTTTTCGAAAGCGAAAGCAATAAGCTGGTGCGCGCCGTTTCCGAAAAAATTGCGACGAATCCTGGAAAGACAGCCTTTAATCCGCTGTTTATATACGGACCCTCGGGCGTCGGGAAAACGCATATTTGCCACGCTTCGGGCCTGAAAATTCGCGAACTGCACCCGGAGAAAAGGGTTTTGTATGTGTCGGCGAATCTGTTCCGCGTGCAATATACGGACGCTGTGCGCAACAACGTGACAAACGATTTCGTCAGTTTCTATCAGAGTATTGACGTGCTTATCATAGATGACATACACGAATTTATCGGAATGACGAAAACGCAGGAGATTTTTTTCCAGATATTTAAAAATCTGCATAACTTCAGGAAACAGATTATTTTTACGTGCGACCGTGCGCCCGTCGACCTGCAGGGCATGGAAGAGCGGCTCATCTCCCGCCTGAAATGCGGCATGACGGCTGCGATAGAGCGTCCCGATCTCGAATTGCGGAAAAAGATACTTCGCAATAAAATCAATCGTGAAGGACTGGAAATATCAGAAGATGTTTTCGATTTTATTGCGGAAAGCGTCTCCGAGAACGTGCGCGACCTCGAGGGGATACTTGTTTCCCTGGTGGCCAAATCGGTCATAACGAATAAGGAAATAGACATTTCCCTGGCCCGGCAGGTGATTAGCCAGGCTATCCGTCTGGAGAAAAAGCAGCTTACAATAAAAAAGATACAGGAAATCGTATGCCGCTATTTCAATCTGGACGAAGCGCTTATACAGACGAAATCACGGAAACGCGAGATTGTTCAGGCGCGTCAGATAACGATGTTTCTTGCAAAGAAATATACCGATTCGTCTTTTGCCCACATAGGCAAGGTGGTAGGCGGGAAAGACCACGCGACGGTTCTTCACGCATGCAAAACCGTAAGAGACCAGATTGATATCAGCAGGACTTTCCGCTCCACAATGGACGCTATTGAGGGATGCCTGAAACAATAAGGGGAAGCGCCCGGCCGGCGCCCCCCCTATGCTATGGCAGCATTTTACAGCCCTTTCCGTTTTGCTTCGTCCCAGAGGGCGTCCATTTCGGCAAGGGACATTTCTTTTAGCGAACGTCCCTTTTCGACCGCCTGCGCTTCGAGATAATTGAACCGGCGGATGAATTTCCGGTTGGTGAGTTCGAGTGCGTTGTCCGGGTTGATGTGATAAAGACGGGCGGCGTTAATCATGCTGAACATGAAATCCCCGAACTCCGCCTCCGCGCCTGCTTCATCCTTGCCGTCAATTTCATGGCGGAGTTCCGCAAGTTCCTCTTCCACCTTGTCCCACACCTGTTCGCGCTTTTCCCAGTCGAAACCTGCATTGCGCGCTTTCTCCTGGATGCGCTGCGCTTTCACAATCGACGGAAGGGCGGCGGGCACGCCTTCAAGGACGGTTTTGTTGCCCCCTTTTTCCTTTAGTTTGAGCTGTTCCCAGTTCTGTTCCACTTTCCCGGCGGTCGTCGCCCGAACGTCGCCAAAGACATGCGGATGCCGGTAAACCAGTTTGTCACAGAGCGCGTCACACACATCCTTTATATCGAAAGCGTCCTTTTCCGAACCTATCTTCGAATAAAAAACGATGTGGAGCAACAGGTCGCCCAGTTCCTTTTTTATATCCGTCTGGTCTTCGCGTATGAGCGCGTCGCTAAGTTCATACGTCTCCTCGATTGTGTTTGTGCGCAGGCTTTCGTTCGTCTGCTTTCTGTCCCACGGGCATTTCCCGCGAAGCTCGTCCATAATATCCAGCAGGCGCCCAAACGCCTCCATCTGCTCTTTTCTTGTATTCATTGTGCCGTTTTCAAATAATACTGTTTTTTTCCGTTCTCAAGAAAACCGATATATGCCGGAACGTTTTCGTTGTAAGCATACGAAGGCGCTAACGGATATCCCTCATTGTCGAGAATGATATAATAGGGTTGCGCGTTGGCGCCGAACTTGCTGCGCTGCAGATAGCTCCACTTGTCGCCTGTCGTTTTCAGTATCCTTTCTTTCCCGTTCTCTTCTATTTGGATGGGAGACGGAAGTTTCGCCCGGTCGTCGACCATCAGCGTTATCAGGATAAAATCATTTTCTATCCGCTGTTTCACTTGCGGGTCTGTCCATACCGAGGCTTCCATCTTGCGGCAGTTGACGCACCCGTAACCTGAAAAATCAATCAATACCGGCTTCCCTGCTTTGGCGGCATACTCCATTCCCATCTCATAATCATCAAACCGGGCATGCACTTCGCTGTTGTCCAGGTTGAAATCCTGCGTGGACAGGGGCGGGGTAAAGGCGCTTATCGCTTTCAGTGGCGCGCCCCAGAGGCCGGGCATCATGTAGACGGCAAAGGCAAACGATGCGATTGACATAAACAGGCGCGCGACGGAAACGTATTTCAATTCGGAATCGTGTTTGAAACGTATTTTTCCAAGCAGATAAAATCCGAGCAGGACAAATATCACAATCCATAAAACGATGAAAACTTCCCTGTCCAGGAAGCCCCATCCGTAAGCCAAATCGGCGACGGACAGGAATTTCAGCGCAAGCGCCAGTTCCAGGAAACCGAGCGTCACCTTAACGGAGTTTAGCCACCCTCCCGATTTCGGCATATTCTGGAGCATATTCGGAAAGACGGCGAACAGGGCAAACGGTATGGCAAGCGCCAGTGCAAAGCCAAGCATCCCGATGGCCGGGCCTGAAGCGCTCCCCCGCGAAGCGGCCTCGACAAGCAGAGTGCCGATTATCGGCCCGGTACATGAGAATGATACCAGCACGAGCGTAAACGCCATGAAGAACAGGCTTACAAGTCCCGTTGTCGTATCCGCTTTGCGGTCCATCCGGTTCGTCCACGACGACGGCAGTACCAATTCAAACGCGCCGAAAAACGAGACGGCAAAGAGCGTCAGCAAAAGGAAAAAGAGGATGTTGAAAACGGCGTTTGTCGACAGGCTGTTCAGTGCGCTCGCCCCGAATATGCCGGTGATAAGCAATCCCATGGCCAGGTAAATAACGATAATCGACAGGCCGTAGAGCAGGGCGTCGCTTATGGCTTTCTTCCGGCTCCCGGAACGTTTGAGGAAAAAGCTGACGGTCATGGGAATCATCGGCCATACACAGGGAGTGAGCAACGCCAGCAGGCCGCCCAGAAAGCCGGCGATGAAAATGTAAATAAACGGGCGGTCCGTCGTCGAAGATATTTCGTCGCCCAAAGTTTTCAGTTCGCTGATGACGGGCGTCCACAGCGAGATATCTTTCTTTCCGGCGATAGCCGGACGGACGGTGGCAGGATTTGTCGCGGCCGAACGGCCGGACGCTTCCGCCGCATCTGTTTCCCCGCCGGGAATATCGGTCATGGCGGAATCCATATCGTCGGCGACAACCTCCGTACTGTCCGGCAGGAAATCCGCCGGTTCTGCGGCGGTTGCTCCCGCATCCGGGATATGACGGATACTCTTCCTGTCGAACGCGAACGGCACGCGCACCGGCGGGAGGCAGGATTCATCGTTGCAGACCATATATTCAATTTCCCCGGTCACATGGAACCTGTTGAAATCCGTCACTTTTATTTTCTGAACAAAAGTGACCGTATTCGCATACCAGCGGAGCTGCATTTTAAGCGCCGGGTCATAGACCTCGACAGGCGAAACCGACGCGGCCGGTTTGCCAACAAGTTCCGCTCCGCGCAGATGCTCAAAAGACAGAGATGTGGAGACCGGGCCGCCTTCGGGAAGATTCATGTCATACAGATGCCATCCTTTCTCAATATTGGCCGTCATCCATATTTCCTTTTCCGCCGCCGGGGGGAGGTCTTTTAATTCAACCGACCATTTTACGGGGTTGTAAATTTGTGCATGCATATTCGACACGGAATAAAACATGCACAGCAAAAAAAATATTTTCTTCATACTTTAGATTTCTTCTTAATCAGAAATTCACATTAAAACCTGCCATTGCGGTAAACGGCTGCAGCGGATAACCGTAATACAGTTCCTGTTTCCGGAACAGCAAATTGTTGAATTGCGCATATACGCCGAACGTATCGTTGAATTTCCACGATGCGCGCAAGCCCAGGTCGCTGATTGTGTTCATCTTTACATTCTCCGCATGAACATACGCATACATGCCTGACAGCAGATGATAGTTCAGGCTCAGCGTAAGCGGTTTGACCGGACGCACGTTGACGCCCGCGTTTATCGTGAGCGCGGGTTTGCCGTACGGTTTGATATCGCTGTTTTCATCCGGTACGTCCGCGGCATAAATATTCTTCCACGTGTCAAGATGTTTGAAATTATAATAATTATATACCCCATTCAGGTAAAAATCAAATACATGCCTGTAGTCGTATTTCAGCGTTGCTCCGGCCTGGAAACGCTGGGTTACGGGCTGAAAAACCATGCTGACATTATTGAAGCCGTCATCTGCCCATCCGTAGGATGACGGATTGTAGAACACATCCGCTTCCGTATACTTGTAGCCGGCGAAGACATCGAACCACAGGCCGGCAGAGGCGCTGCTGCGTATACCGAGTTTCAAATCCGCCCACGTCCTGGAGGCATCCGGTGCGAAAGCGGGATTTATATAGCGGTTCAGGCGCGACAGCTCATACATTGTATTCGATTCGATTCCGCCGCCGAGGTTCAGGTAAAACAAAGTCCAGCTTGCAACCGGGACATCCAGCGCGATGTTGGGCGAAACGAACACTTTCGTCTCATTCTGGGAGACAAGCATCAGATTTACTCCGAGCAGCAGTTTCAGTTTGTCGCTCTCCATGCGATAGTACGGGCTGAGGGTCGCCTCGTAACGGTTGTCAAACGCGCTGTCGGGGACAACGCTGCGAGCGTCCGTAACAGGCGCCGTATAAGTCAGCATGTTCATTTTCAGGTCCACGCCGAAACGCCGGCCGTCATTGATGTGGGAACTGATACCCAGATTTAGACCGATGTTATTTTCCGTCATTCCGTCCTGTTCCCTGCTCAGCGCATATTTCCGGTCAAAATTCCTGTAATCGACGCCGACATGATATCCGGGAGCTGACGTTCCGCCGTCGGAAGCTATGTCCGCGTATGCATTTATATAGCGGTCGCCCTGGTTTGTCGTCGAATCATTCTCGCTGCCTGCTTGAGGCACATTCGTCGGTAACCCGTAGTAGTTGAAGGACGAATAGCCGAAAGTTCCTCCCAGAGAGAGTGTTGCGGCGTCAAAACGGTGTTTGAAGTCCAGTCCGCCGAAGTTGTCATTCAGTTTGGCCCTGCGTTTTGCGAGGCTGTCGGCCGAAAAGCGGACATCTCCGTTCGTCGAACGGTGAGAAAACCGGATATTCAGCCTGTCGCGGTCGGTATTAAGCAGATGATATCCGAAATCGCCGCTGAAGTTCATCAGCATCCCGCCTGCAAAATGCAGGTATCCGTTGCGTTTACCGTGTTCAACCTCCGTCATGAGCGCCCCGGCCGGAAGCGTGTTCATTTCCTTGTCCGGCAACAGCGGTACGGCATAATCGGAGTATACAATCGGACGTTTGGAAATCGTTATGTCGCGAACGACGGGAAGCGTGTTGATTTTAGCCGCATCCTGCACAATCGGGTCATATTCGCGTTCAAGCGTCATTTCACGGTTGAGGTCCTGCTGCCGTTCCTTCCTGTCCCGTTCGGCATCCCTGTTATTTTTATCCGGTTCCTGCGCAAAGCCGGGAACCGTCGTTCCCGACAAAAGCGCCGCAATCATCATCACCTGTATCTTACGCATTATCATGACTTATCTGTTTTTTAATTTATTCAATCTTGTTTCTATCATGCGGTCGATGTCCTCGCTTCCGCTGTAATTCCGTTTGAGCGAAGTCAGATACTGGCGCGCCTGAAAATCATCTCCCTTATCAATGTAAATATCGGCAAGAAGTATGAAACCGCGAGCCAGCCAGTATTGATGAGGAGTACCTTTTTCTATGAAATCGAGCAGCTCCTTTTCCGCGCGCGCGACGTCCTTTCCGTCATAATATGCCTGTGCAAGCAGGTATTTCGCTTCCGCGCCGTATTCGGTGCGCGTATCCTTGCTCAGCGCCATTAAGTCGGTCGTGGCTTTGCCGTTCTCGCCCAGTTTGAGGTACGATTTGGCGCGCAGGTAACGCGCTTCCGATTCTATTTCCGGCGAGAGGTTCGTCTCTTTCAGCAACCCGTTCGCCGCCTCCAGCGCTTCCTGTTCATTACCGGTGTGCCGGGCGCACCGCATGATGCCGAGTTTCGCCGCTTCGCGGTTCTCGCGCGATTCCGCAACGAGCTGCAGTTCGCGAAACGTTATGATGGCTGCCGCATAGTCTTTTTCCAGATACTCTATTTCCGACTTGCGGGCAAGCGATTCTTCGCGGAACTTGGTGTCGCCGCTGCGCAAAACGAGGGTAAACAGGCGTTTTGCATCCGCGTAATTTTTCCGGTCGAAAGCTATTTTGGCGAGGTAATAATTGGCATTCGAGTTGAAGGCGCCGCCGGGAAACGACTTCAGATAATTGAGGAGGCTCCGCTGCGCACCGTCAAAATCGCCTCTGGTAAAAAGTCTTTCCGCGGCGAGATAGGTAAGCGAGTCCTGCTCGCTTATCTCGATGTGCACGTTGCCGCCCAGCGAGTTGACGTAGGTGGCGTACGAACTGATGTCGTTCATGTCTATGTATACGGATTTCAGGTCCTGAACCGCCAGTTTGGCTTCCTCGCTCCCCGGATATTCGCTGATGACGTGCTTGTAGGCTTCGACGGAGCGTTCCAGCCGGTTGTCGTTGTAGTACAGCAGGCCGAGCTGTATGCCGGCCTTCGGGGCGAGACTGCTTTGCGGATACTGTTCCAGGAGCGCCCTGAACGATGACGCGCCCTCCGTATACTTTTCAAGCAGCACGTATGTGCGTCCGCGTTCGAAAAGAGCGTCATCGGCATACTGTGATGCCGGAAATTCGTTGACGATACGGTCCATCATGCGTATTTTCCCGTTATAATCCCGCTGGAGTCCAAGCACAAACCCCTGCTGGTAGGTCGCATAATCGGCCGCCGACGGCTGGAGGGCTACCGCGCGGGAATAGTTCGATTCCGCTTCGGCAAACTGACGGTCGTAAAACAGGCAGTCGCCGATGCGGTTATATGCGTCCGCATACGATTTTGCTTCCCTGTTCTTCTCCAGCGTCACGTAGCGGCGGAAATGAATCAGGGACTGCACGAAATCCCGGCGTTTGAAGTAACAGTAACCAAGATTGTAGTATACAAGCGAATGACTGTCCGCCAGACTTTGCTTCGCCCCGCCGAGGTACGAATTGAAATCCGAAATGGCCTCCGCGTATTTTCCCGTGCGGTAATACGATTCTCCGCGCCAGAAATAGGCATTGGCGCGGGCTTCACCGTCGTAGTTCCCCATCTCCACCGTCCGGTTGAAATAGGCGACGGCGTTCTCCATATCCACGTTCATGAAAGCCTGATTCCCCAGCTGGAACAGTATGTTCTGTTTGGCTTCCAGGATTTTGGCGCTTGGCCGGCGAATCTTGTTGATTGATTCCAGCGCTGCGGCGTAGTTTTTCGATGTCAGGTACACTTCCACAAGATAGTCGTTGACCTTGTCGGAATACTGCGATTCCGGGAAATCGTTCAGGAACTGTTCAAAGGCCTTGACGGATTCGCCGAATCCCGTAAACGAGGTTTCGTGTATCAGGAGCGCGTAATTATACAGGGCTGTCTCCTGCGTTTTCCTGTTATACGTCATCGACCCGGCCTGTTCGAATGCCATCCGGGCATTATTCCGGTCGTTAAGCTGCAGATAGCTCTGTCCGAGATACAGGCTCGCATTCTGGGTCAGCTCATCGTCCCCGGCCACCGTCTGCGAGAGCGCGTCGACGACATTCGCATAATCGCCCCGGTTATATTCGCAGATGCCAAGAAGATACAGTTCGCCTCTCGACGGAGCGTCCGTCGACGAAACATAGCGCCGGAGCATGTCTGTCGCCCTGTTCAGGTTTCCCAGCTGATAGTACGAATTTCCCGCTATGCGGTATAATTCCGTATTGTTCTCGCCGTCCGGATAAGTGCGCAGCAAGCGTTCGGTGAGTTTCACGACCTCGTCGTGATTATCTTTTATGTAGTATATCTGCGCGATGTAATAGTTTGCCTGTTCGCGATATTCCGGGCTTTTCTTCAGGAGATTAAATTCCTGCAGGGCATCGTCATATTCCCCTGTTGCATAATCGATGTAGGCGATGTAATAGGTGGCGGCCTGGGAATATTCGCCGCCATATTCGCGAACCGCGGCAAAAAGCCTGCGCGTATTTTTCAAATCACCGTTCTGCATCCGGGAGTAAGCGAGCCGGTAGTTCAGGACCTCCTGCTGCTCGTCGGTCAGGGCATTGATGCGGGCATCCGCCAGCCAGTTTTCCGCGCCCGTATAGTCTCCCCGCTCGAAGAGGAGAGTGCCAATCAACAGGCAGGCTTCGTCGCCATGCCGCGAATCCGGATATTGTTTAAGGTAGGATTCCAGTATGTCGGCCGCATTCTCCTTACCCTGCTCGAACGCAATAAAGGCGAGCATGTAATCGGATTCCTGAACAAGCTCGCGGTTTGTTGCAGTCATCTTATAGGCCAGCAATTTATCGGTGCATCCGGCATAATTCTTCAATTCAAAAAATTCTTTTCCCTCCGAGAAAAGCCTGTCTGCCGAATCAAACTGATAGGAACGTTGTCCGTTCGCAACAAAACCTGTCGCCGCGAGATACAACGAAATAATGATTTTTTTACTCGTATTCATATTATTAATTCATATCTTCCGCAAAGATAGTGCATGTTGCGGGCAATACAAAATAAACGGGTTTATTTTTGCGGATTGTATTTCTCCCGTCACCGGCGGCGAAGGAAGCAATCCGGGTCGTCGCCTGTGCCCGGATTGCTTCGTTCCCCGCCGGCGACGGGACAAGCCGAAAAGGTGGCGTCTGCTTCGTCACCAGCGAGGAACGAAGCAATCCGGCCCGTTCATACAATGGAGTGCTTCGTCGTTCCTCCTTACAATGACGGGGAGGGAGACCGAGGCGACCTTTCCCGTGGTCGCGCCGCGACCCTTCCCGTCGTCGTGCCGCGAGAGAATTGAGAATTGAGAATTGAGAATGGAGAATGGAGAATGGAGAATGGAGAATTAATCATTAACCATTAATCATTAATCACTGATTCACTAACTCATGTTACGCATCTACTGCATCGGACACCGGCAAGACGGCATGCCCGAAGGGCGTTATTTTCATAACCGCAGGTAAGCAAAGCGCAGCCTGCGGAAGGTATGGCAACCGGTGGTTCACTGCCTGATAAGGCAGGACACCGCTGTCAATACGAAAACTGTCCTGCCTTTCAGGCAGCAACAGTATGTGCTGCTCTTTCGCCGCAGGTCGCCGACCTGCGGTTATGAAAATCATGTCCTTCGGACTTGGGCTTTCCTGCATGAAATTTGTTGCAGTGCGTAATATCAGTTATAAATTTTAGTACGATTACCTTATTTTTTTCCATTAATTTCATGCGTGAATAAAAATAATCATTATTTTTACATTGGTATTTTAAACACAGTAGATAAAATAATAAATATACATGCATACCTGTTCAAGATAAAATATTCAAGAATCTTCTGCACGAAATCCGACGCTTCGGATGTCTTTAAAAAGTCTTCTGCACGAAATCCGACACTCCGGATTTCTTCAAAAAGTCTTCTGCGTAAAATCCGACGCTTCGGATTTCTTCAAAAAGTCTATTTCACGGACTCCGACGCTTCGGATTTCTTCAAACAGTCTTTTTTTTGGAATCCGACGCTTCGGATTTCTTCAAAAAGTCTTTGTTTTGGAATCCGACGCTTCGGATTTCTTCAAAAAGTCTTGTTTTTAGAATCCGACGCTTCGGTTTTCTTCAGGAAGTCT
>JAIRYY010000093.1 GCA_031267485.1 Tannerella sp. | reverse complement strand
TTGTCAATCAGCACGTATGCCGGACTTTCGTCGGTGGCGGGAATGAGTTTCTCATAAGGGCCTTCCGCGACTAATTTCGGATCAACCGTCGCTTCTTCCTCGACGGCAACGGTCTGTTCCTCCGCCGCCTTTTCGCTTTTTTTGCCGCCTCCGCAAGAGGCCAGACTTCCCGTCAATACAATGATACCTGCTATTAATACTGTTTTCTTCATACTGTTAATTATTTTTTGAGTTAAGACAGAGAAGCGGGCGCTGGAACGCCCGTTTCATTTTCACTTTTTTTTATGGCATATCAGGCAGTTTCCAGCCGTCGCGATATTTGTGATTAATCAGTTCCGCCGCGAACTGCTGTGCATTCACCGGATCTGTTTCGCTGGGATTCCAGGTCGGGTGACCGTCCTTGATTGTAAATCCGTCGCTTATCTTTATTTTGAAGTTTTCTTCCGGGCCGATATTGGTAAATTTCATGTTTATACCATCCCAGTGAAGCTCCTTGTTAAGTTTCTGCAGGCGTACGGCCAATACTCCCATGACCACCATTTCGTTGAACGGGCCGGCTTCGGAGAAGTCGGAAGCAGAAGCGACGCGGTTTGCAGGGCTTTCCTTGCAGGCGCGTACCCAGTCCATTTCGTGGCTGAGGGTAACGCGGCGGCATACTTTCGGTACGTTGGGTACGCGTCCGGAAAGCAGCCACGGTTCACGTCCGTAACATCCGCAGATGAGGGTGTCTTTTGTCCCGTGGAAGATGACAAGCCCGCCGCCGGTCTGCATCAGTTCTCTTCCCTGCGGGAATCCTTCCGGGCGGTCGGGCATCAGTCCGCCGTCATACCAGTGAACTTCAACTTCGGGCAACGACACTTTCGCCAGGTTGTCGCGGGCGGGGAACGTAAGTTTTACGTGCTGTGCCTGCGGTGCGCAGTCGTTTAATAATAAGGTGGACGAGCCCTGGGCTTTCGTCGGGTATCCGAGTTTGAGCGTTTTGAATACCGGATGCATGATGTGGCAGGCCATATCGCCAAGAGCGCCTGTGCCGTACGGCCACCATCCACGCCAGTTCCACGGATGATATATCTGGTTGAACGGACGTACGGCGGCCGGGCCGGTGAACAAATCCCAGTTCAGCGTGGACGGGATTTTGTCCGCTTTCGCGGGAGTGACCAGTCCCTGCGGCCAAATCGGACGGTCGGTTGCACATTCGACTTTTTTAACTTCTCCGATTTCGCCGTTCCATATCCATTCGCATGCGAGATTGACGCCCTCTTCCGACGCTCCCTGGTTCCCCATCTGGGTAGCCACTTTGTGTTTGGCGGCAAGCTTCGTCAGCAGGCGGGATTCGTAAACCGAGTGGGTCAGCGGTTTCTGCACGTACACGTGTTTTCCGAGCGTCATGGCTTCGGAGGCGATAATAGCGTGCGTATGGTCGGCCGTAGCAACGATTACGGCGTCGATGTCTTTCACCTCTTCGAACATTTTACGGTAATCCCAGTATTTTTTGGCATTGCTCAGGCGGTCAAATACGCCTTTGGAATATTTCCAGTCAACGTCGCAAAGCGCCACGATGTTTTCCGTTTTTTCCACGGCCTTGAGATTTGAATTACCCATGCCTCCGATACCGACACTGACGATGTTCAGCTTGTCCGACGGTGCGGTGTACCCATGGCTTTTACCTAAAATGGAACTCGGAGCAACCGTAAAAGCCGCTGCTGCTGCCGCACTTCTCTGAAGGAAGTTTCTTCTTGAAATGTTTGTCATTGTAATGATGTTTTTATAGTTAATATTGAAGTAAATTAGTTTCGGGATAAAAAATACGCTCACAAAACGGCACAAATATATAAAAAAAAACAGACGCAAGCATATAAAAATATTATTTTATCCCGCCATAATGATTTTTAACTAAAACGGCATTCCTCCCGGACCGCCTGTTCCTCCGGGCCCTCCGCCCGGTCTTCCCTGGCCGTCTCCCGGCCTTCCCTGTCCGGGGCCGCGCTGCATGTCGGACATGCTTGCGCCGCCTTTGAATATGCTGAAACGATAGATGAAGTGGAACATGAAATAGCTGTTCAGGGTGTTAAATTCCGAATAGCGCGTGTAGCCGGATGTGGCGGTATAGGTGATATTGCTGCGCTGCCGGAGGATGTCGTATATCTTGAAGCGCAGGGTGGCGGCGTTTCCCCGGAGGAAGCTTTTGGAGAAAGAGGCGTTCCACAGCCATTCGTTCTGTTCGTATCCGGCGGAATAGCCCGCGTTTGTGGAGTATGTCAGGTCGCTTTCCAGCTTAAATTCGCGGGGCAGGTAGAGGACGGTATTTGCTCCGCCGCCATAGGTGTATGTATTCAGGTCGCTCTGTCCTTTCAGCGAATTTTCCGTGCGCCGGAAGGAGAAGTTACCGTTCAGCCCGAAATCGGCAATGTCGGAACGGTAGTTAAGGGTGAGGCGTTCCTGGAGCTGCATGTCCCGGTTTGTGTTTTTTTCCGCATTGATATAGCTGTTTGTATTTGCATACATTAGGAAAGCCATGCTGTTCACCGATAATTTCCTGTTCTTCAGCGGCGTGTTCAGTATGATGCGTGCGTTGCCGTTGTAATTGCCGTTGATGTTTCGGTAAGTGGTGCGTCTTCTGCCGGTGGCCGGGTCGTTCGTTGTGTAGTTCACGACGTCGTTCACGACGTAACCGGCATTGGCCATAATCATGAAAGCCGCCTGTTTTTCGGGCGCGAAATTTTGGAAGCGCATGCGGAGGTTGTTCGTGTACACCGGTTTGAGGTCGGGGTTGCCGACGGTTGTGTTCAGCGGGTCGGACACGTCTTCCACCGGCTGCAGCTGTTGCATTGTCGGCTGGCTCGTGCTGCCCTCGTAATCAATTCGGAGGTTTTTCTGGCGCGACGGGAGGTAGTTGAACTGTATCGTCGGGGAATAGTTGACGACGCTGCGGCTTGAGGAGTACAGGACTTCGTCGCCGACGAAAGTTTCCGTTTTCGCATGCGACGGGTCGACGTTGAAGCCGACCGTGTAGTTGTAATGACTGCGCTGCGCCTTGAAGGCGACGCTTGCGCGCTGGTCGGCGGATTCGTTGCGGGAACTCTGGCTGTACGTCGAGTCGAGCACGCTGTAATGGCCGTCGCTGTCGGGGACGAACGCATTTTTCAGCGCTTCGCGCCTGTTGGCGCTGTAGCTGTAGGCGAACTGGATAAAGTTGTTACGTCCGACGGGTTCGACCCAGGAGACGAATCCGCGGTAACTGTGGCCGGTATTGTCGTAGTCTATCTGCTGGTCTATCAGGTCGTCGGCAAGTCCGGGCGAGAGGAAGAACCTCGTCAGCGAATGATTGTAGCTGTCGTTTACCGTGCTGTTTGCGCCTCCCGACAGGGAAACGCTCAGCACGCGGCCTCTGCTGTTGAGTTTGCGGCTTGCCTCGAGCCGTCCGAGGACGCTGTATCCGTCGCCCTTCGAACGGGCGTCGGACGTCACCGCGTTGACGGAATCCGACAGGCTGTTCAGCGTGCGGGAGTCGCTCGTTTCGTTCTGCTCCGTTCTGCTGTAAGAGATGTCCGGGCTGAAAATAATCTGTGTCAGCGTGTCCGGTTTCCACGTCAGGCGCATATTGAGCCCGACATTGTCGTTGACCGTGTTTGACCTGGATTTGTCGAAATCATAGGTATTCCCGGAGGGCAGGATGTTTTCCGTTTCGTTTTCGCTTTCGGCGTCGTTGTCGGAATGGGAATAGCGCACGTTTCCTCCGACTGTAAGTTTCGGGCTAAAGTCCTTGCTGAAATTGGTGCCGATGTTGCCGGACTGGGTGATGCCGTTGCCGGCTCCGAAGCCACCCATGCCGCGCCGCCCGCCTCCGCCCATGCCGCTGAACATGGAGGATGCGAGGTCGGAGAATCCCATATTGTTCGTGTTGTTTATCCCTCCGATGAGCGAGAACTGGTCGCTGTTCAGGAATCTGTTCGTCATGAAATTGCCCTCGTAGCGCCCGCGGCTGCCATATCCGGCGAAAGCGTTTCCGAACCAGCCCTCTTTCATGCCCGGACGGACGGTCAGGTTGATGACCGCTTCCTCGTCGCCGTCGTCAAAACCGGTCATCATCGCCATGTCGCTTCTCCGGTCGTAGGTCTGGACTTTTTCGACCATTCGCGCCGGAAGATTCTTTGTCGCCACTTTCGGGTCATCGGAGAAAAATTCCTTCCCGTCGACCAGGACTTTCTTTATCTGTTTGCCGTTGACCGTCACGGCGCCGTCGCTGCCGACCTCCACGCCGGGCATCTTCTTCAGCAGGTCTTCGAGCATGGAACCCTCCGCCAGCTTGTAGGAATCGGCGTTGTATTCGACGGTATCGTCCCTGACCGTGACCTCGACGGCTTTGGCCGTGACGACCGCTTCGCCGAGGAGTATGCTGTTCTCGTCCATTTCAATCTCCCCGACGTCGATACTGCTCGAGCGCCCGGTTATTCTCAGCGGCTGGTAGACCGGCTCGAATCCGATGCAGGTGACGTGAAGGAGGTACGTTCCGGGGAGGATGTTTCGCAGCGAAAACCGTCCGTCGCTGCCGCTGGCGGTTCCGGCTTTCATCGTGCTGTCCATTCCCGACAAAAGGCGGACGGTTGCCGCTTCGACGGGTTCGCGGCCGTTTTTTTCGACGACGGCGCCTTTTATTTCCACTTTGTTCTGCTGCGCTCTCAGGGGCAGCGATAATAGGGTGAGAAAACTGATACCTGTTAAAACCAATCGATTTCCGTGTGTCATAAAAATTGAATTTTGTTACGGGAAAAGACAGCGCGGAGTGTGAAAAGTTTAACGGCAGGCCGTTTTTTTTCCGCTTTCGCCCGCGCGCGCCGGACGGCGGAAACCGGAAGCTAACCGTCTTTAAGCGCGGAGGCTTTGAGGCCTTTTATGACGGCAATGGTGAAGCCGGCCTCCTCCATCGCGTTCAGTCCCCGGATTGTAATTCCGCCGGGGGTCGTCACCCTGTCAATCTCGGCTTCGGGATGACTGTTGTTCATTTCGAGCAGCGCGACGGCGCCCCGGAGCGTCTGCATCTCTATTTTCTTAGCCAGTTCGGGGGTCAGCCCGAGTTCCACCGCCCCCTCGACCGCCGCCCGTATGTACCTGAAAGCGTATGCGATGCCGCACGAGGCAAGCGCCATGCCCGCGTTCATGAGGCGTTCCTCGACGATGACGGTCAGTCCCAGTCCGTCGAACACGTTTTTTATCATAGTCGTCTGTTCCGGCGTCGCATTGTACGCGGAAATGATATTCACGCTTTCCTTCGCCTCGATAGCCGTGTTGGGTATGATTCTGAAGATGGCGGGTATCCCGTCGCCGTCCTTTTTCAGGTATTCGCACAGGCGGGCGAACCCGACCCCAGCCGCGATGGACACGAAAATCTGTTTCCCGTAGGAGAGAAACGGTTTAATCTCGCTTATGACGGATTCGACGAACCAGGGTTTCACGGCAACGATGACGATGTCCGCATCCCTGACGGCCACGGTGTTATCCGCCGTCGTGCGGATATCGCCGTTCACCCGGCTTATCCTGTCCAGTATCTCCTGAGAGCGGTCGGAACAGTAAATGTCCGAGGGGTTGATGATACTGCCGCTCCCCAATCCGCGCGCGATGGCGCCGCCTATATTTCCCGCACCTATGATTGCTATTTTCATTTGATAAATAATTTTAATTGAATCGCCGGCAAATGTAATACATCTTGAGCACAACAGAAAATACGCGGCGGCATTTTTTTTTCGGCGCCCGAAATGAATCGTTAATTTTACGGCAATTGCGAGTTTAACGATGAACGAATTTAACGATGAACGATGAAGATAACGCAGATTTTATAGATGAACGCAGATTGTCAGTTAGCTGACAGTCTGCGTTTCGTCTAATCCGTCCGGTCTGCGCCATTTGCGTGCTTTTGAGACAGCCCCTTCTCTCACTGCTTGAGCCGCGCGAAGTATAATTGGCAAAAAACGCTGTGCCGGATGATAAATCGGGCGGCGACGGTTATGCATTTGAATAAATCTCCGTATATTTGCCCGCGTAATTTCTAAATACTGTAAACGATGATACATTATCTTGACCCAAAAAACGACCTGACGTTCAAGCGCATCTTCGGCGAACATGAACATCTGTGCATGAGTCTGCTCAACAGCATGCTGCCGCTGGAAAAGAACCAGCGGATAGTCAGCCTGACGTATCAGCCGGGCGAACTGATACCGGAGATTCCCCTGCTGAA
>JAIRYY010000075.1 GCA_031267485.1 Tannerella sp. | reverse complement strand
AGTACGTTAAAACCCTGCAAACGTTTGAAGCGCGAGTAAATATCGGAAGCGATATATCCGAGCGGATGCCCCACGTGCAGCCCCGCTCCCGAAGGATACGGAAACATATCCAGCACATACAGCTTCGGTCTGCCGTCATTTTCTTTCACTTCGTACGTCCTGTCGGCAATCCATTTCGCCTGCCATTTTTTCTCGATTTCCCTAAAGTTGTATTCCATAACTCCCTGCATTTTCTAAAATTGCCGACAAAGATATGAAATTGCGTATAAATTCCGCATCATTATATCCGGTTTTTACACGGCGCGGTACAAAATCCGCCTTTTTCACTGCCTGATTTCGAGGATTGTTCCGGCAATATGCCGCAGTCCGTCATTTTTATTAAAGTAGTAAGTAACCAAGACCCGGTTTTCGTCCAGCAGGACAGGCCAGGTATAACCGATATCAACGTTTCCTCCGTCATCCCGCAGGATAAATTCCGTCGCTTCGGCAAAATCGGTACATTCCTCATTCAAAATCCTTGCCCGGATTCCATAAGGCGCATGGCGGTATCCGTATGTGAGCAGAACGCGCCGGTCGGGCAATCGCAACGCGTTGACCGGATGACCGCGGAACCCCATCGGGGTGTATTGGAACGTCTTCCCGCCGTCGGTCGAACGGGAGATATAGGCTGTATCGCCGACCCCGGAGGTGCGGATGAAAGCGACAATATCTCCTCCGGGTGTTTCGTACATGGATGTTTCATTGAAAGTAATATCCGGGCTGGAAGCTATTTCCGCGGAACAGTTCCACGACGCGCCCCGGTCGTCCGAGGTCAGCAGATGTACGGAAGTCCGGGACCCGTTATTGGCAATGACGCCCCAGTGGATACGTCCGTCCCCGCCCTCGTACAAGGCTCCCCGGTTACATGCGGGGATTACGTTTCCGTAGGGCGAACGCAGCGTCTCCCGTGTCAGCGCCGGCGGATAAAACGGCCCGTCCCAGTGCAGGCCGCCGTCCGCGCTGCGCAGATAATAGCCGCCGAGAAAAGCCCAGTCCCCATAGCCGCCTCCCGACTGTTTGCGCTGGGCTGCAGGCTTGAGCGTCCATGCATAACTGGTGCAAAGCAGCGTGCCGTCGTTCAGTTGCAGCAGGCAAGGGTCTTGCGAGCCGCCGAAAGGATAGGCGGAAATCAGTTCCGGTTCGCGCGACCAGGCTTCCCCGTCGCCCGAACGAACCATTACCAGATAACTGTTCTGGTCGCAGTGCAGATTATCCTGTTCGCCCATTCGCCGCCGGTCCGGCGCGCGGCGGAAAGCCACGAGCAAATCACCGTCCGGACGTCTGACAACCGATGGAAAAGCGCAGTAGAACAAACTGTCTTCGTAAATCACAACGTCCTTAATCTTTTGTATCTCCGCCGGATAACGCTGCGCGCTGGCCGGAAAGGAAGGCGTCAGCAGTACGCAGACGAACGCTATTAATCCTCTTTTCATCCGTTTTGAAATGTTATCAGTCCCAGTCGTCCGTACGGAACGGGGTCAACGGCAGTCCGTAATTACTGTAGAGATATCCCGGCTGACAGTTTTTGAAGCAGTAGCGGACGGCTACGGGATTCTTGATGTCGGGATGGCTGACTTCTATGGCGCGTCCGCCCTTGTTGCCAAGTATTTTTGCTTCGGCGGGATGAAATACTTTGTCATCTCCGGCTATTTCGAATCCAACAATCGGCGCGGTTCTTCCCGGCCCGTTGTGAAGCCCTTTGTCACATTCCTCAAAGTGAACGATGATTTTTCCATCTTCCGTTTCCATGGATTTATAATACGGACTCTTATATTTCACGGGCAGGCCGTATGTATTTCCGAGCGCCCAGTACGCAAGGCGTTCACCCACTTCGCGTTTCTTTTGCGGATGAATACTCATTTCGTCCCCGATATCAACGGTAACAATCATGCCGGAATTTTCGATTTCATTCATGCTCCTGAACTGCGCCTCCTGCAGGAATGCCGATTCGCGGTTGTCGACGCCGCTGTAGCGGTACGGCGCTATCTGGGTGAAATAATAAGGCATATCCGGGTTGTCGAACAGTCCGCGCCACAGTTCCACCATTGCTTTCTGCATGGCCGGGTATTTCCGGTAATTGCCGATATTTGATTCCCCCTGATACCATATAACGCCTTTCACCGCATAGTTTTTCAGCGGCATAATCATTGCATTGAACAGTAATGTAGGAGTCTGGTTAGGTCTCTTTTTATATTCGTCCTCATTTTTCAATATGGAAAAATCCGTATCCGGAAATGCTTTTTTCAAAGCCGGCTCATCTATCCACGTTTCGATATTGGAGCCGCCCCAGCTTGTTACGATTATTCCTACCGGGACGTTCAGCGTTTTCTGGACGTAGTCCGCAAAGAAGTAAGCCGTTGCGCTTATCCTGCCGACCGATTCCGGATTGTGCGTCATCCATTCGGCCTTGCAGTCGTCCAGTGGAGTGGCGCTGTATCCCTTTTCAAGCTGTATCATGCGCAGCGGGCGCGAGGGGCAGGCGCGTGTAACAAACTCCTGCGCCTGCGCCACATATTCCCCGTTTCCGAATCCCGACACCGGCATTTCCATGTTCGACTGCCCGGAACACAGCCATACTTCGCCTGTCATCACATTGTTTATTTTCAGTTCTTTCCCGTCGGAAATAACAATTTCATAAGGCCCTCCGGCAGAAGGCGTGTTCAGCGCCAGAATCCATTTCCCGTCGTCACCGGCTTTTGTCGTATACGTTTTATTGTTCCATGAGCAACGTATGGAGACCTCCTTACCGGCATCCGCCCATCCCCACAGATTCGTTTTGGCTTTTTGCTGCAGCACCATGTGGTCGCCAATGACAGCCGGCAGTCTGATTTCACAGTTTGCGCCTGAAATAAAAATCGCAGAAAATAATAACAGTAATAAAACTTTTGTTTTCATGAGCATAGTGTTTAATGATGGATATTTTCCGCAAAGTTATAAAAAAGATATTATTTTTCGTGCTGATGAGCGGATTTATTTTTTTTCAATGCTTATGCCAAACAGCGCAAAATCGTAAAGGACAGGGTCTTTTGGATTGTAAGCACGCAGTTTGCCGGTAAGTTCATCCACGGCTTTCCAGTCGTTGCTTTTGCGGGTCAGGAGGCCGGTTTCCCTGGCCGTATGACCCACGTGGACATCCAGCGGAATATACAGCATGTCCGGCGTCATGGATTTCCAAACGCCCAGGTCGACAATGCCGTCGTTGCGCACCAGCCAGCGCAGGGCGAGATTGACGCGTTTCAGCGCCGTGTTTCCGAGATTGGACGAATAGCATCTTGTGTCGTATTGATTATGATTGGCTTCCCGCGCGGATTCCCGCAGCGCCTCGACAAGTTTCTGCGGCGTTTTTTCGCGGCGCGAGGCCATATATCCGTCCATACTGTCATGCGAGGCGTAGAAATGCCTGAACCCGCGCAGCATATACGCCATGTTCTGCTCGAAGAACGTGCGGTGCACATTTGCCGTGCCGAGATGCCGGTACTCCCCGTTCATCACATAATCGTAAGGACTTTCACCCATTTTGGCCAGCATCCTTTCGGCGTCGCGCAAAATCAGGGAGCGTTTGCCCCAGGCGATTGCAGCCACTAAAAAAGAAACGATTTCGATGTCCTGCAGATTCCTGTACCTGCGGGGGAACTGCACCGGGTCGTTTTCAATAAACGCCGGCCGGTTAATCCGCTCCGCATGTTCGTCCAGATACGCCTTAATATCCATTGTACATTGTGATTTTAGCCTGCAAATGTAGTATAAACGCAGATAAACGGCAAATTTTATTTGCCGGCGAATAAAAAAAATGTATCTTTGGAGACTGAATCAAAAAAATGAAATCGGTTAAAAATGATGTTATATGTTTAGTAAAGAGACTTATATAAACCGCCGGGCGGCATTGAAAAAAGCGCTGGGAGCCGGAGTGCTGCTTTTCCCCGGAAATGATGAGGCCGGATGCAATTATGCCGGCAATACGTATCCTTACCGTCAGGATTCCACGTTCCTGTATTTTTTCGGTCAACCGTATGCCGGGCTTTCGGCAGTAATAGATATAGACGACGACCGCGAAATCATATTCGGCGATGAGTTGACGATGGATGATATTATATGGATGGGAACGCAGCCCGCTCTCCGCGAAAAATGTTTTTCGGCGGGAATCGGCGAGCTTATGTCTTCGGGCGCAATCGCCGATTATCTGAAGAAAGCGCAGCAGAAAGGCCAGACGGTACATTACCTGCCTCCGTATCGTCCCGAACATCAGTTGAAATTATGGCGCTGGCTTGACGTCCGTCCGGGAGAAGAGCAGTTTTCCGTCGACCTGGTGAAAGCCATTGTGAATATGCGAAATTATAAGACGGCGGAAGAAATAGCCGAAATAGAAAAAGCCTGTCTCGTTACGGCGGACATGCATGTGGCGGCAATGCGCGCGATACGCCCCGACATCCGCGAATATGAAGTTGTCGCCGCAATAAAAGCGGTTGCCGGTTCGCATAACTGCGGATTGTCTTTTCCCGTCATCGCAACGGTAAACGGGCAGACGCTCCACAATCATTATCACGGAAACCCTGTCAAAAGCGGCGATTTGTTCCTTGTCGATGCGGGAGCGGAAACAGAAATGGGGTATGCCGGCGACATGTCGTCCACGACCCCGGCTAACCATAAGTTCACGGCCAGGCAACGTGACATATACAGGATTCAGACCGCGATGCACGACGCCTCGGTGGCCGTGCTCCGTCCCGGCGTCACGTTCGAGGAGGTCTATGATATCTCCGCAAAAGTGATGACGGAGGGACTGAAGAATCTGGGCCTGATGCGCGGCAACACGGATGATGCGCTGGCTGCGGGCGCTTACGCCCTGTTTTACCCTCATGGCCTGGGGCACATGATGGGGCTTGATGTGCATGACATGGAAAACCTCGGCGAGGTGTATGTCGGATACGACGGTCGTCCGAAAAGCAAACAGTTCGGCCGAGCATCCCTTCGCCTGGCCCGCAAGCTGGAGCCTGGATTTGTGCATACAATAGAGCCGGGCGTATATTTCATACCCGAGCTTATCGACCGGTGGAAATCCGCCGGGAAATTTGCCGATTTCATAAATTACGATAAAGTTGAAACGTATAAGGATTTCGGAGGTATACGGAACGAAGAGGATTATCTGATTACCGGAACCGGCGCCCGCCTTTTGGGCAAACGCATCCCGCGAACCGTCGAGGAGGTGGAGGCATTTTGCGGCTGACCGAAGGGGTAGGGCAGGGGAGCGGCCATGTTCAGAAGCATCTTATGTAGGCTGCTGAAAAACTGTCGTAAAGGCAGTCTTTCATCCCGTGTCTGTAGCGGAGTGAAAGGATGTTTTTCCGGTATTCGTAATTCAGTTTTGTGCGCAGTTGCAACGGACGGTCGCCGTTATTTTTATATCCGTGGATGCCGGCGATATCGGCATTAAGCGTCAGGTTCTTATATGCGCCGCTAAAGCCTGCGGCATAGAGGATTGCATCATTCTGCCGGTGTATGATATCGTTTGTCATCCAGCAATAAAAGCCCGCCAGGCCTTGTATGCGCAAATAAGCTTTTTTGTCTGGATGCATGTATAAATGGCGCCCGATGTTCAGGTTAAACCAATACGTGGCAGCGTCGGTAAAACGCGCATCGGCCAGCCGGTCGCCGCTTGCGGTTTTAAGTGTGGCTTCCAGCGCAACGTCAGCCCATTTTTTACTTTGCAGCAATCGGTAAAAGGCGCTGACGACGACGTCGCCGTGCGCCCCGTCTTTCCAGAAACGGCCTGCGGCGTGCCGTTCTTCGACGGTCTCCTGTGTCATCGTGTAATATTCGTAGAGGATATAGTTTATTTCCACCGCGGCGCGGCCATCTGCCACGGGAATGAAAACCCTCGCAAGCACATCTTTGGTACGGTCGCCGTCCGATTCGTGATATTCCCCCCTTAATTCCGCTTCCCACCGCGTCTCGATGCGTCCGTCACGCAGTTCGGGCAGCGGAAACGCGTTAGGCCCGAAATACCGGGGCGAATATTGCAGGTCCCTCAGTATCTCATGCCAGTCATCCTGCGCCTGTCCTTTCTTATTGGCAACAGATGCAGTTGTAAGAATAAGCAGCAGATATGCTATTTTCTTTCCGAAAGTCATTTTCTTATTGCTGTTTAGCGAATATTACGGTTGTTTTCGAGCGGCAAATATACGAAACAAAGGGTAGGGATAATGTTAAAGATTATATAAATCCGCGTTTTTAACGGGATGATACGTATATTTGTATCGGAGAAAACCGTTTTCCGGTTTGGCTGTGGTAATGATGAAATAATAATAATATATTAAACTATTGGCATAAAAGACTGTCTAATATCCAAATATGTTATATGACAGTTTTTTTGGACTAAAATAAATTAGAGGAGGAACAGAAATGAAAACAAAGAAATTAGCTTCCATTTTTATAATGCTTGCAATGACAGTCGGTACATTTGCGCAGGAAGAATTTATGGATGATGTTTATTTCTCTTCAAGTAAGAGTAAAAGCAAAAAGAATACAACCGTTGAACCCGTGCCGGCCGTTTCTGCCGGCCAGGGTGGTAACGCCATATCGACATCGTCAGCGATGGCCACTCGGGCGCCGTCGGCAGGCGAGATGGATGTGGATGCATACAATCGCCGTTATTCCGCTTATGATGCGGCCGAAGAATTTACGGATGACGCTTATGCGGATGCTTATGCGCCGGAAGATACGGTTCCCGTCGATGTGCGCAGGTCGGACATGGAATATTCGGAACGTATCATCCGCTATCATTCTCCGAGCAAGATAACGATTGCCGGATCGGACGAAGTGAATCTTTATCTGAGTGAGGGCTATTATGCGTATGATTATGACACGTATGACGGAAGCGTTGACGTAAACATTAACATTGGTAACGGTTATGGCTGGGGATACGATCCCTGGTATTACAGTTCATGGAATTATCCGTGGTACGGTTCATACTGGCATAATCCATATCGCTGGAGTCTGGGCTATTATGGCTGGGGCGGTTTATACGGCGGCTGGTATTCGCCCTATTATGACTATTGGGGGCCGTCTTACAGCTGGGGATACGGTTATTATGGCGGCTATTACGGTTATGGCGGCTACGGTGGCTATGGGCATCACCATTATTATGACAGCCCCTACTACCGCAATCAGTATGGACGCGCGGTATCAGGCCAGTCCCGTTCGGGAGGGCGTTATGCAGACAGCTATCGTTCGTCGGGTTCGCGTTCGTCCATGTCGTCGTCAGGTTCGCGTTCGTCCGTCTCATCGTCAGGTCGAAGCGCTTCTGTCCGTTCGGATAGCCAAAATTCGTCCGGGCGCTCGGCAAACAGGAGTTCATCCGTACGGAGCACAAACGGCGATTCCAGACGCAGCGCTTCTGCGAGAGAAGGTACGACTGTGACGACACGGGGCAATTCCGAAAGAGCAGTCGCATCAGGCAACCGCTCGGCAAACAGTTCTACCGTAACGACAAACCGGAGTGCAGGTTCGTCGTCGAACGCCAATGTCTCACGGTCGGTTCGCACGCGCAGCGCTAATTCAAGCAGTACGGTTTCGGAAAATAACCGGTCTTCATCCGTAAGCCGGAGTTCGTCCGGCAGCAGCGCCACCCGGTCATCAAGCAGCAGTACCCGGTCGTCAAGCAGCTATTCAGCTCCGAGTAACAGTCGTTCTTCAAGTAGTTCGTA
Organism: Tannerella sp.; assembly: GCA_031267485.1. Lineage (GTDB taxonomy): Bacteria > Bacteroidota > Bacteroidia > Bacteroidales > Tannerellaceae > Tannerella. Next base: position 5,679 of record JAIRYY010000075.1, on the reverse strand, counting down.
CTCATCCGGTTCTTCCGGCAGCCGTTCCTCGAGTGGAGGCTTCAGCAGTGGCGGCGGCAGTAGCAGCCGTTCAAGCGGCAGCAGCGGCGGTGGCGGCAGTAGCCGTTCGGGTGGTGGCCGCAGCAGATAAGGAATTTGTTGAAAATGAAAATCAGTCGGGGGGTGTCAGCGCACCCCTTTACTAATAAAAACAGAAGATGATGAAAAAGATAGGTTTATTTATATGCATATTATTGCTGACATGCAATAGAGGATTGTTTGCTCAGGGTAATGAAATCGACGCGTATATTCTTTCCAATACGGAAATAAACGGAACAGCCCGTTCCATCGCCATGGGCGGCGCATTCGGCTCTTTGGGCGGCGACCTCTCCGTTATTTCGCAGAACCCGGCAGGTTTGGGTATTTATCGCAGTTCTGAAATATCCGGAAGTCTGGACCTTTCCGTAAATAAGACGTCTGCAAACTGGAATGGAACTGCCGTGAATCAGAATAAGACGCGGTTTGCACCGAATAATTTCGGCTTTGAACTGTATTTCCCGACAGGTTCGGATGCCGTCCGCAACTGGAATCTCGGTTTTTCATATAACAGGGTGAAGAACTTCAACCGCAGATACCGGATGTCGGGAGGCCGGCAGGAATATTCCATGGCCGATTATGCCGCCTGGCGCGCCTCGAATGCTTTTGGTAACGGTCAGGGTATACCTGAAAATGATTTGAAATATAGAGAGGGCGTCTACGATCCGTATAATAACGGAGGATTGGGGGGACATTGGCTGTCGGTTCTGGGCTATGAATCGGGAATGTTTGGAAATATGGTTGGTCAGGATGGTTTATATCACAGCGCTTTTGGAGAAAGGAAAGGAGATGAATGGACGATGCTTTCGCCGGACCAGATGCATTTGTCTGTCAATGAAAGCGGACACATGGACGAATATAACGTGGGCTTCGGCATGAACGTGTCCAATTTCCTGTTTTTTGGGGCTTCGCTTTCCGTGACGGATATCAATTACAAGTCGAGTTCTTTTCATGAAGAATATTTTGATTATGACAAGTCAAAAATTGACGAGCTATATTTGGAAAACTGGTTGAACACGGAAGGGTCTGCCGTATCCGTCAATGTCGGGGTCATCATGAATCTGCAGATGCTGCGATTGGGCATAGCCTACAACTCGCCGCGCTGGTATGACATGACGGATTATTACGATGCGCGCGCACGAACATATATTAATGATGAGTCCCCGCCGGAATTTAAAGCCTCCGTTCCTGAAAATTCTTATTCGGAATACCGGTTTCGCACTCCGGGAAAATGGATTTTCAGCGGTTCCTTCATTTTGGGGACATCAGCGCTGATAAGTGCGGATTATGAGATTGTGAATTATAAGAATATGTATTTTCATCCGAGGGATGGTTACGGGTACGACATTAATTATGGAGCGAATAAATTTATAGATGAGGATTATACGCTGTCGCATACGTTAAAAATCGGCACAGAGGTAAAGGCTACTTCGCGGCTTGCCCTACGCGCCGGTTATATGATGCAGACTTCGCCCATGCGCGAAAAACTTGCGAATAACAACAATGAAGTTCTTCCCGCCGGTACTGTTCCGCATTTTACCGTGACCTCGAAGCCGGTGAATTATTATACCGCAGGTTTGGGCTATCGTTTCACGCCCAATGTTTTCATGGATTTGGCCTATGTGTATCGCGTCGGCAATTCCGATGCGTATGCGTTCTCCAACACCTACAGCAGGGAAGGGAAAGCCGAAGTCGTATCCAAACCGGCTTTGCTCAAAGCGAAAACTACGCGTCTGGTGATGACGGTGGGATATAAATTTTAGCGAAAAAATCCGGGTTTTGTACCAAAAAGGCGGGAGTTTGTACAAAAAGTTCCGCCTTTTCATGAAAAAAGAATAATTTATTTGTTTAATCCATGCAAATGTATTTATCTTTGCGTTGATAAAATTTATGTTTAACATTTAAAAACTATCTGCCTATAGCGTACACATTACTTCGAACCAATAGAATTAAAGTAATGAAAAATTTGAGAAAGATGACCGATGAAGCATTGGTCGAGTTGTATGCATATGGGAATAATTCCGCATTTGATGTTTTGTTGAACAGATACGAGAAAAGTATCCATTCCTACATCTTCTACATAGTTCGCAACCAGGACCTTACGGAAGATATCTTTCAGGAAACATTCCTCAAGGTGATTATGACGATTAAGCAGGGCCGCTATACGGATAACGGCAAGTTTAAGGCGTGGATAACGCGGATTGCCCATAATCTTATCATAGACAACTTCCGTCAGGAGCGGAATGAGAACTCGATATCCAATGATGAGGTGGAAGTTGATTTGTTGAATGACATGAGACTGTGTGAATCGAATATTGAGGACAACATGGTGCAGGAGCAGGTTTATCTGGATGTGAAAAAACTGGTGAAGCATCTTCCCGACAATCAGCGCGAGGTGCTTGAGATGCGTTATTATCAGGATATGAGTTTCAAGGAAATTGCGGATGTTACGGGAGTAAGCATCAATACCGCCCTTGGTCGCATGCGTTATGCGATTCTTAATATGCGCCGCATGGCCGAGGAGCATCATATTGAATTGTCGTTCGCGTAAAATTTTAAAAAAAAAGATACAGCGCATACAATAAAATTCGGGCGCAGGCGTTTTTGTCATAGAAACACATAAAAACAGTGCCTATGATGAACTTTACACCTGATGTTATTGTAGCAGGAAAAAAAATGAAGAAAGCAGCGGTCGCCGGACCTCGTGCCGAGACGTTGATGTTCATTCGCCATTTTGCACACACTTATGAATTTGAGCCGGAGCAAAATCGGAGAATAAAAAAAATGTTTGTGAATTAATTTTGTGGAAAAGGCGCTTGCAGAAGCGCCTTTTTTGTAATAAATGCATATCTTTGCGGAAACAAAAAAACACGTGGCAAATGAAAAATCATAAAATAGCCCCGTCTTTGTTATCGGCGAATTTTCTGCGCCTGGAACAGGAGATAGGGATGATAAACGCAAGCGATGCGGACTGGTTGCATATAGACGTTATGGACGGTGTGTTTGTGCCAAATATATCGTTCGGATTTCCGGTGATGGAAGCCGTCGGCGCAATATGCAGAAAACCTCTTGACGTCCATCTTATGATTGTCGAACCTCAGAAATTTATCAGGGAAGTGGCTGCTTTAGGGTCGTATATGATGAATGTGCATTACGAGGCATGCACGCATTTGCACCGTACGGTATATGCCATTAAAGATGCGGGAATGAAAGCGGCCGTCACGCTTAATCCGCATACTCCGACGGAACTGCTCGAAGATATTATCGCCGATGTGGACATGGTTCTGCTGATGTCGGTTAATCCCGGTTTCGGGGCGCAGAAGTTTATTGAACATTCCATAACGAAGACGGCGAAACTCAGGAATATGATATCATCGAGAGGGCTTCATACCCTTATTGAAGTCGACGGTGGCGTGAATCTGGAGACGGGAAAACGTTTGCTGGCAGCCGGCGCGGATGTGCTTGTCGCCGGAAATTTCGTTTTCAAATCGGAAAATCCTATCGAAACCATAAGGGAACTGAAAATGCTTTGATGGACTACGGCGAGGGGACGGTTGTAAACGAAATGCGGAAGCGGCCTTTTGTCAGGCCGCTTATTTTTTGGATAACAGGAACGGTTCTTCAGACGTGCTTCCCGCTGCAGACGGTTTCCCTCCTGCTTTTTGCAGGCGTGGCTGTTTTTGTGGTCGTATCGTTTTTTGTTTCGGGGAAATCGTTCAGTTACCGAAGCCGTTGGGTCTGGGGCGTCCTTTTTGCCTGTCTTCTTATCTTTCTTTCCATACAGCGAATGTCGCTTGCCGAACGGCAGGCGGGACGCACGACGGAACGGAGTCTGCTGATGGAGAAAGCGGGCGAATATCAGGAGCGGATGGTGAACAGGCTTGATTCGCTGCATCTTTCCGATGAGGAGAAATCGGTGCTTGCCACCCTGACGGTCAATTACCGGAGAAACATGCCCCGGTCTGTGAGCCGGCAGTTTTCAGTGACCGGCCTGTCGCACCTGCTCTCCGTAAGCGGTTTTCATGTCGGTATCATATCGGTGTTTATCAGCATGATACTGTCCTTTATGTCGGAACGGGTCGTCTTTTTCCGCTATCTGAGGTATCTCCTGACAATACTCATTATATGGATGTTCACGTACACTACAGGCCTTGCGACGGCGGCTGTGCGGGCAGCCGTCATGATTAGCATTTATCTGGCGGGGCGGATGCTTGTCAGAAGGCCGGACAAGTATAATACACTGGCTGGAGCGGCATTTTGCATGCTCGTTTACAACCCGTTATATCTGTTTGACATAGGTTTTCAACTGAGCTATACGGCTGTATTTTTTATTCTCTACCTTCAGCCCCGGCTGAACAGGTTTGCGGAGGTGCGGAATCCGTTGCTGGCGTCGCCCTGGAACACGTTGACGGTAACGGTTTCGGCGCAGATTGGGACTGTTTTCCTGTGTTTCCATTACTTTGGGCAAAGTTCGCTGGTGTTTCTGTTTACCAACCTGTTTTTGTCGCTCCTGGCCACGATTCTTATCCCGGCCACCTTATTATGGATGACGGTTCCGGCGTGGATACCCGGTACCGGAATATTGCGTTGGGCAATCGAGGCGATGACGGGCTCCATGATGTGGGTCGTCGAACGTTTTTCGTCCATACCGGGAGCGACCGTCTCCATACGTTTCGATTTTTTTACGCTTGTCCTGTCATATCTGTCTTTAGGTCTGATTATGCTGTACTTCCGTTCCCGTAAATTTGAGTTGCTGTTCGCTTTCCTCCTGACGCTTTTCGTTATTCTGTGCTGGCATCTGATATAAAATTATCGGTGATGCAAATCGGAAGACCTGGAAAGATGTTTGGCGGTCACTGTGGCGGAGCCTTTGTATGACACATCGGATGACCCGCTGGCATTTACGCTCAGTTCTCCGGTACATGTCACCTGTATGTCCGAAGAGCCGGACGCGGAACAGTCGACTTTTTTTGCGACGAAGTCATATCCCTTGAAATCGCTGCTGCCCGACATGGATATGTCGCATACGTCCGCGCTTCCGCTTATGATGCAGTCGGAGCTTCCCGAACACCGGATGGTGCAGCTGGCGGTTTCTACCGTTCCTTTATAGTCGGAACTGCCGCTGAAATTCAGTTCGCAATTCTTCGCCCTTATGTTTCCCCTGATGTCGGAGCTGCCCTTTCCGGAGATGAGAATGTTGTCGGCGGCCACGCATCCCTTGATAACGACATCGGACGAGCCGGAAGCCATTATTTTGTTGATGCGTCCGTTGTTCGGGACGGTTACGCGAAGTCCTTTTTTGGATGAATATCCGAACCCGTGTTTGAAGCGTATGTTTAAAACGCCGTTATCAACGCTGGTTTCGACATAGTCGATAAGATTTTCATCTCCCGAAACTTTTACGGGCGCATCTTTTTGTTCCGAAATGATTACGTCAATGGAGCCGCCTGTGTCAATTGCGTCAAATCCCGTCACATCCCGTTCCTTTTCCTTTACAATACCGTTTCCGGTTAACTTTTTTGTGCCGACGCCATAGTTGGCGTGAATGTTAATACAGCCGGTCATGCATGATATTACGCTGCAGAGCATCATCGAAAAAAATGC
>JAIRYY010000042.1 GCA_031267485.1 Tannerella sp. | reverse complement strand
GAAAGGCAAAAAGAAGTGAATCGCTATTTTATTTATCTGGCTTATAACGGCGCCCGTTATTGTGGGTGGCAACGCCAGCCGAATGGCATGAGTGTGCAGCAGCGTTTGGAAGAAGTTCTTTCGACCGTCCTGCGGCAGGCTGTTTCCGTCGTCGGTGCGGGAAGGACCGATGCCGGAGTTCACGCTCGCATAATGGTGGCGCATTTTGATGTATCCGCGCCGGTTGAAAATCCGCCGCAACTGACGGACAGGCTGAACCGGATGCTGCCGGAGGATATTGCCGTATACCGCATCATGGCCGTTAACGGAAGCGCACATGCGCGTTTTGATGCTCTCTCCCGTACCTATAAATATTGTATTGCAGACCGGAAAAATCCGTTTGAACACGAATGGGTTTGCCGCATGTCGTTGCGTAATGTCCGGTTTGACGCGATGAACGAAGCCTGTACGGTTCTGTCCGAATATTCGGATTTCACAAGTTTCAGCAAATTGCATACGGACGTTAAGACGAATAACTGCCGAATCATCGGGGCGAGGTGGGAGCGGGACGGCGAAACATGGGTGTTTACGATTAAGGCGGACCGGTTTTTGCGCAATATGGTCCGGGCGATTGTCGGGACGCTGCTCGAGGTGGGGCGCGGTAAAATTACGGTGGACGGTTTCAGGAGGATCATAGAAGCGAAAGACCGTTGCAAAGCCGGCACGTCTGCTCCGGCCGGAGGGCTTGCGCTGGTTGACATCGCATACCCGGACGGCATTTTTATCCGTAATAAAATATAATCATGTGGGTTCTCTTATCCTTTTTATCCGCTTTTTTACTGGGGTGCTATGATATATGCAAGAAAAAATCGCTGAATGGCAATGCCGTCATACCGGTACTGTTTCTCAACCTGTCGATCTCCGGCCTTATTTTCCTTCCGTTCATCCTGCTCTCATACGCCACCGGCGTGCTGGACGGGACCATGTTTTATGTTCCGCGCGTGCCGTTGAAAATGCATGGGCTGGTGATGGTGAAATCCCTTATTGTCCTGAGTTCATGGATTGCGGGATATGCCTCCGTAAAAAACCTGCCGCTGACTATCACTGGCCCGATAAAAGCGACACAGCCCGTTTTCACGCTTGCCGGAGCCTTGCTGATTTTCGGGGAACGGCTGAACCTGTATCAGTGGACAGGCGTGCTCCTGTCTATCCTGTCCTTTTACATGCTGTCGGCTTCCGGGAAAAAGGAGGGGATCCGTTTTTCGCACAACAAATGGATTCTCTATGCCGTTCTGTCCGCCATAACGGGCGCCATTAGCGGACTGTACGACAATTACCTCATGAAAATATCGGACGTCATGACCGTACAGGTCTGGTCGAACGCCTATCAGCTTTTAATCATGATTCCTGTCCTCCTGCTGCTGTGGTATCCGGGGCGGAAAAAGACCACGCCCTGCAGGTGGAAGTGGAGCATCGTCTTCGTCTCGCTCTTTCTTGCCGCGGCCGACTGGATCTATTTTTATGCCCTGGGATTCCCGGATGCGATGATATCAATCGTATCCATGATACGCCGTAGCAGCGTACTTGTCACTTTCATGGCCGGAGCTGTCTTTTTCCATGAAAAGAACTTAAAAAACAAGGCAATTGACCTGTTTTTGGTATTATTGGGAATGATTTTCTTATATTTGGGGACGAAATAACGATATGTATAATATGAAACGATTGATTTTTAGTTTGTTATTCACATTTTGGGCATTCTGTTCCACTGCGCGGAATGTGGAAGAATTTTTTACAGGGATGCCGGCAGACATCATTGTTCAGTTGGAAGAAGCCTGGCGGAAAGACCTTGTCGACCTCTACAAGTCCGGCAGGACGGCCACTCTGGAAAATACGATGCAGGGAAAATCCACCCTGCTGAAACTCACGGACAATTATCTGCTGCTGCAGTATACGGAGCGCAGCACGGTGGAAATGAAACTCCTGCCGCTTGTTAACAACACGCATGTAATCTGTATGATAACCACCGTTTACGCTCCCGTGGCGGACAGCCGCGTCGATTTCTATACGACGGAATGGAATCCCCTGCCTGCCGGCGAACTGTATACTCCGGTAACGGCGGAATGGTTTCTGGCGGACGGCGCCGGCGATTCATCCGTGGAAATGTCCGGCATAAAAGCCATGCTGGATATTTTTCTGGTAAAATACAGCCTTGAAGCCGACAGTAATACGCTGACGGCGGAATATACGACCCCTCTGTATCTTGACGGCGAGAGCCGGGCGAAAGCCCTGCCGTTCCTGAAAGATGCGCCGCGGCGCTATGAATGGAAGTCAAGCCGTTTCGAATAAATAATTTTTAACAGGATTGTTTCTGTTCATTTACATTTCAGACGCTATCTTTGTGAACTGTTGCTAAATAAGTACAAGAATGAGAACTCTTTTATGGATAGGTTGTTTGCTCCGGTTTGTCATGCTGCCGGGCTTTAATATACAGGCTCAAGCTCCGTTTGATGCCGTTGAAACGGATAAACTCCGTAATTTTCTCCTGCAGGAATCAGCCGAGCCGGGAGTGAGAAATTACCAGCAGCTGGGCATTGAAAGCATGAACGGGATAGAGTGGGGCGCGGTTCCGGGCCTGCGCTGGAACCCCCATACGTATTTGCTGGAATCGATAAACTGGTCAAACAAAAAACTTTCCGGTAATTTGAACCTCAGCGATTTCCTTTATCTGCAGGAGATTTACTGCACCTACAACGAGATAAAATCGCTGAATACGACAGGCGCCGTTTCGCTGAAATACCTGAACGTCTTTGAAAACGACATTGAGGCGGTAGACGTGACGACAAGTCCCAAGCTGACTTTCCTGCGCGTCACTTATAACAAAATCAGACAGATTGACCTGTCGAACAATCCGGAGCTTACGTTTTTATGCTGCACCGGGAACGAGGTCGAATCCCTGGATTTTTCCAACAACAACAAAATGGAGACCATTTATGCCATCGAGAATCAGCTTTCGTACCTGAATGTGCAGAATTGTCCCAGAGTGAAGGAACTGTTGTGTTCGGGCAACAACCTGACGGAACTGGACGTATCGAACAAGGCGCGTCTGACCGATTTCACCTGTGGACGAAACAGCCTGCTGACGCTGAATGTCACGAACTGTCCCGTACTGGACAGCATCGTCTGCAGCAGCAACCGGCTGGATACGCTCGACCTGACCGGCTGTCTGGCCTTGCGGACTGTGAATTGCGAAGATAACAGCCTGAAAGCGCTGTATTTAGACGACTGTCTGTTGCTTGAGACGCTTTTGTGCAGCGACAACCAGCTGGACTCGCTTCGGTTGCCGGAAAGTCCGTCAATGAAAACGCTCAACTGCAGAGGGAACAACATGGATTTCCATACCCTGCCGCCCATACTGCCGTCCTATACTGAATACCTCTATTTCCCGCAACACAGCCGGACGGCCGAGGCCGCCGTCGACAGCGCCGACTTCAGCTACTACTATGAAGTGGACGGGTATCTCTCGCATTATACCTGGAACAGGGGAGTGCACTGGCTTCATCCTGAAATAAGGGAAAACGGCGTTTTCATCTTTGACGAATCCTATCTTGGAACAGAACTGATATGCCGAATCGAAAACGACCTCTTTCCCCGGCTGGTTCTTCGTTATGACGTGACGATGAAGAGCCGGGAAGACCTGGCAAATTCGAATCCGAATCCGGGTGCGGTTCCGGCCGGTTCCGTCCATGCAGGCATGGGATTTGTACACGTAGCCGCGGCCTCTCCCGTCGACGTCGGCATTTACTCGATGAACGGCGCATGCGTTTACGCCAAAAGGGTAGGGGAAGGACGCACCGATATACCCCTGCCTCCGGGAATGTATGTCGCAACGGTTTCCGGGAAGGCAGGCAGGATATTGCGTGTCAGATAATTATGGAATGGCATGATATTTGTAACAGGTCATGCCGAATGACAAAAAAAAAGAAAAAGGAAAGGATTCCATAGATGATGAAAAATAATTATACGAAAAGGCTTCTGGATGTCATCGAATATAGCCGCGAAGAGGCTTCGAGACTTCAGAACAGTTACATCGGAACGGAACATCTGATGCTTGGCGTTATCCGCGAGGGGAAAGGCCTGGCCTGCCGGATTATGCGCTCGATGGACATTGACATGTTGGAATTGAAGAAGATAATAGAGATAGAAGTGCGCAACATGGTCGATACGGTGGCGAACACTTCATTAAACGACATCATGATAAGCAAGACCGCGGAACAGACCCTGCGCCTGAGCATGCTCGAATCGCGCCGGATGAAAAGTGTTCAGACCGGAACGGAGCATCTGCTGCTGTCCGTCCTGAGGGATAAGATAAATGTCGTGACGGGATATCTCGAGCGGAAAGGCTTTAATTACCGGATGATATACGACCTGGTTGCGGATGAAAACGTTTCCGGCAGACTGTCGAGGGATGTTTTGATGCAGCCGGATGAATATGAAGAAGGCATAAGCGACGGCTATACGGACAATGACGACGATGACGACGAAGAAGAAACCTCTTTCCCGTCCGTAAGAAGAAATGCTCCCGGTCAGTCCCGTGAAAGCGGCAGTGCGGCGCAGTCCGTCAAACAGAATTATGACACGCAAGTGATCGACACTTTCGGCTTCGATCTTACGCGTGCGGCATCGGAAGGACGCCTGGATCCGATTGTAGGCCGCGACAGGGAGATCGAACGCCTGGCGCAGATTCTGAGCCGGCGTAAAAAGAACAATCCGATACTGATCGGTGAGCCCGGCGTCGGGAAATCGGCGATTGTGGAAGGGCTTGCTCTGCGTATCGTGCAGCATAAAATATCCCGCGTGCTGTTTGACCGGCGGGTCGTCAGCCTTGATATGGCGGCGATTGTTGCGGGTACCAAATACAGGGGACAGTTCGAGGAGCGGATAAAAGCCATTCTGAACGAGATGTCCAAAAATCCGAATATCATCCTGTTCATCGACGAGATTCATACTATCGTCGGCGCAGGTTCGGCCTCCGGGTCGATGGATGCGGCGAACATGCTGAAACCTGCTCTGGCGCGCGGTGAAATACAGTGCATCGGCGCCACGACGCTGGACGAATACCGCAAAAACATCGAGAAGGACGGAGCGCTGGAACGCCGCTTCCAGAAAGTGCTTGTCGACCCGACAACGCCCGAAGAGACGCTGCAGATACTGCACAATATAAAAGGCCGCTACGAGGATCATCATAACACGCACTATACGGACGGCGCGCTTGAGGCCTGCGTGAAGCTGGCGGAACGCTACATCAGCGACCGCAATTTCCCGGACAAGGCGATTGATGCAATGGACGAGGCCGGTTCGCGCATGCATATTTCCAATATTGTCGTGCCGCCGTATATCGAAGAACTGGAAAAACAGATCGAGACGGTGAAAGAGGACAAACACGCGGCGGTGAAATCCCAGAACTTCGAACTGGCGGCAAGTTACCGGGACAAGGAGCGGCAGTTGCTTTCCGACCTGGATTATGCAAAGGAAAAGTGGGAACACGAAATGCAGGAACACCGCGAGACGGTGGACGAGGAGAAAGTGGCGGAAGTGGTCGCCATGATGTCCGGCGTTCCCGTACAGCGGATCGCGAAGACCGAAAACGCACGCCTGCTCGAAATGGAAAGCGTCCTGAAACAGAAAGTTATCGGCCAGGACGACGCGGTACACAAGATTGTGAAAGCGATACAGCGAAACCGCATCGGACTTAAGGATCCGGACAAGCCGATCGGGACGTTCATGTTTCTCGGGCCGACGGGTGTCGGCAAAACCTATCTGACCAAGGTGCTGGCCGAATATCTGTTCGGTTCGGCCGATTCGCTGATACGCATAGACATGAGCGAATACCTTGAAAAGTTCGCCGTGTCACGGCTGATTGGCGCGCCTCCGGGGTACGTGGGTTATGAAGAAGGGGGGCAGCTGACCGAAAAGGTGCGTCGCCGCCCGTATTCCGTCGTGCTGCTCGACGAGATGGAAAAAGCGCATCCCGATGTCTTCAACCTGCTGCTGCAGGTGCTCGACGAGGGGCACCTGACGGACAGCCTGGGACGTCAGGTGAATTTCAAAAATACGATACTGATAATGACCTCCAACATAGGAACGCGGCAACTGAAAGATTTCGGACGCGGCATCGGATTTCATCCCGGCGGAAACGAAACGGCTGACAGGACTTTTTCGCGCGGCGTGATACAGAAAGCGCTGAACAGGGCGTTCGCACCCGAATTTATCAACCGCGTGGACGATATCGTCGTCTTTGATCCGCTGGAGAAGGAGTCGATGAACCGTATCATCGACATAGAACTCAAGAGCGTGTTCGAACGCATCGTCCAGGCCGGCTATCATGTCAATCTGACGGAAGCGGCCAAGGATTTCATCGCATCCAAAGGATATGACGTCCAGTTTGGCGCCCGTCCGCTGAAACGCGCCATACAGAAATATATCGAAGACGAACTGGCAGACATCATCATCCGGGAACAGGCGAAGGAGGGCGATACGGTATGGCTGGATTATGACAGGGAAAATGACAAAATCATACATTCCGTATCCCTGATGGAAAACTGAAAAATACGGATATAAACGACAAAATGTCAGGCGTTGCATGTCTGGCATTTTTTTTGCTTTCATGATGACGGAAAAATTAATTTTAATAAAACAGATATGGCAAATAAAGAAACCAGACAAGGTAATATCGGGGTTACAAGCGAGAATATATTCCCGATAATCAAGAAATTTTTATACAGCGATCACGATATTTTTCTGCGTGAGCTTGTTTCCAATGCCGTCGACGCGACGCAAAAGTTGAAAACGCTTTCGTCCGTGGGCGAATTTAAAGGCGAGTTGGGCGACATGTCGGTTCGCATCCGCATTGACGGGAAGAAGTTGATTGTGTCGGACCGGGGTGTCGGCATGACCGCCGAGGAGATTGAGAAATACATCAATCAGATTGCATTTTCGGGCGCGGAAGAGTTTGTTAAAAAATACAGGAACGACGCCGCATCCATCATCGGACATTTCGGCCTGGGATTTTATTCGTCTTTCATGGTGTCCGAAAAGGTTGAGATTGTCACGAAATCCTGCCGTGAAGACGCGGTTGCCATGAAATGGAGCTGCGACGGCACGCCCGAATACAAAATGACCGAAACGGAGAAGGACGACCGCGGGACGGACATCATCCTGTATATGGATGGCGATAACGGGCAGTTCCTCGAAAAGGACAAGGTGACGGAACTGCTTGCAAAGTATTGCCGCTTCCTGCCTGTGCCCATTGTTTTCGGAAAAAAACAGGAATGGAAGGACGGCAAATATGTCGACACGGACGAGGATAACCTGATCAACAACGTCACTCCGGCATGGACACGCAAGCCCGGCGATCTGAAAGAGGAGGATTACAGGGCTTTTTACCGGGAACTTTATCCGACGGCCGAAGACCCGCTGTTCTGGATACACCTGAACGTCGACTACCCGTTTAACCTGACCGGTATCCTGTATTTCCCGCGCATCAGGACCAATATGGATATTCACAAAAACAGGATACAGCTATATTGTAATCAGGTTTTTGTGACCGATTCCGTGGAGGGAATCGTGCCGGAGTTTATGACCCTGCTTCACGGCGTGCTCGATTCGCCCGACATACCGCTTAACGTGTCGCGTTCATATCTCCAGAGCGATCAGAATGTGAAGAAAATATCCACGCACATAACGAAGAAGGTGGCCGACCGCCTGGAGGAGATCTTCAAAAACGACCGCCCGCAGTTCGAAAACAAATGGGACGACCTGAAAATATTCATCCAGTACGGGATGCTCAGCGATGAGAAGTTTTACGAACGCGCCGTGAAGTTCGGCCTGCTCAAGGATGTTGACGGTAAATATTTCACGCTCGAAGAATATAAAAACCTCATCAAGGATAGCCAGACGGATAAGGACGGCACGCTTGTGTACCTTTATTCGACCAGTCCGAATGACCAGTACAGCTACATACAGGCGGCGAAAGACCGCGGATACGGCGTGCTGCTGTTCGACGGACAGCTGGATATGCCGGTGATTGGCCAGCTGGAACAGAAGTTCGAAAAAACGCGCTACGTCAGGGTTGACAGCGATACGACAGGCAATATTATCCGCAAGGAGGATGCGCCGGCGGCCGACCTCGGCGAGGAACAGAAAAATGCCCTGCAGGAAATCTTTAAAAGCCGGATTCCGGTCATCGAAAAGGCCGAGTTCCACGTCTCGTTCGAAGCGCTGGGCACGGAATCCAACCCCGTTGTCCTCACGCAGAGCGAATACATGCGCCGCATGCGCGACATGGCGTCCATACAGCCGGGAATGTCGTTCTACGGCGAGATTCCCGACAGCTATAACCTCGTCCTGAATACGGACCACCGGCTTGTGCAAAAAGTACTCGAAGACGGGGAAAAAGCCTGTGTCGACAAAGAGAAGCCCATATTTGACGAGATAAAAGGATGGGAAGCGCGCCAGCATGACCTGCGCGAAATTCAGAATAAGAAAAAGCAGGAGGAGATAACCGAGGCCGAAAAGAAAGACATGACGGATACCAACGAAAAGTTGGACGAACTGCGTCAGCAGCACAATCGGATATATGCCGGTTATGCGGAAGAAAACGACCTCGTAAGCCAGCTTATCGACCTGGCATTGCTGAGCAACGGCATGCTGAAGGGCGAATCCCTCAGCCGCTTCATCCGCCGAAGCGCCGGGATGATCGGGTAAAATGTCAAGAGTTCCCGTCCGCAGATTTACGCAGATTTTCACAGAATAAAAATCTGCGTAATCTGTGGACGGATAACTGTTATTTTTGCCGGCGCGGATTTGCGGTTTGTGTCAGCGGAACATTCCGTTCTATCCGTCGCTCTCGTTCAGGAGAGCGTTCTGATTTCAACATGCTTTCTCCCTTTTTTTCGTCATAATCCATGAAGTTTGAGATTTCTTTGTATCTTTACGCAGTTAAATAACTCATATTAATTGCGTAAAAGTATGTCAGACAGCATTGTAATTATTCCCACATATAACGAGAAGGAGAATATCGAGCATATTGTCCGCGCCGTGTTTGGCCTGGAGAAACCGTTTCATATTCTTATCATTGATGACGGGTCGCCCGACGGAACGGCGGCTATCGTCAGGCAACTGCAGCAGGAGTTCGGCGAACGTTTGTTCCTTGTCGAACGTTCGGGAAAGCAGGGACTCGGAACGGCGTATATATGCGGTTTCAAATGGGCGCTCGAACGCGGATATGATTTCATCTTCGAGATGGACGCCGATTTCAGCCATAATCCTGCCGACCTGCCGCGGCTCCATGCCGCATGTGTCGAACAGAACGCCGACGTGGCAATCGGTTCGCGCTATATTGATGGCGTCAACGTGGTGAACTGGCCGCTGGGACGCGTGCTGATGTCGTATTTCGCCTCCGTATACGTGCGCTGCGTGACGGGAATGAAGATAAAGGACACGACGGCAGGCTTCAAATGCTACCGCCGCCTGGCGCTGGAAACGATAGAACTTGAAAAAATCCACTTCAAGGGATATGCCTTTCAGATAGAGATGAAGTTTACCGCCTACAAATGCGGTTTCAAACTGGTGGAAGTGCCGATTGTCTTTGTCAATCGCGTGCTGGGAACGTCGAAGATGAACACGTCGATTTTCGGGGAAGCCCTGTTCGGCGTTCTGCGTCTCAAATGGCAGAGTTTCTTCCGCAAATATCCGGTTCCGCATGGCAAAAACGCTGATTAGGGACGCACTGATAATAAACGGGGGTCGCTCGTTCATGGGTTCCGTGCTGATTGACGGCAGGCATATTGCCGGCGTCTGTGAGGGCGACGTCCCCGCCGGTTTTCCACAACAAAACTCATCCCGCGAGGCGGACGTGAAAATCATTGACGCCTCCGGTAAATGGCTGTTACCGGGCGTCATTGACGACCAGGTGCATTTTCGCGAACCGGGACTGACGCACAAGGGCGATATCCGGAGCGAGAGCCGCGCTGCCGTTGCAGGCGGCGTCACAACTTTCATGGATATGCCCAATACGAATCCGCAGACCACGACCGTCGAGGCGCTGGAATGGAAGTTTCGGAGGGCGTCGGAAGTGTCGGCCGCCAATTATTCGTTTTTTTTCGGCGGAACAAATGACAATGCCGGCCTGATTGCAAAACTTGACGGCAAACGGATTCCAGGCATCAAACTTTTCCTGGGCGCATCCACCGGAAACATGCTGGTCGACAGCGAAGATTCGTTGCGCCGCTTTTTCGGCGAAACGGATTTGCTCATTGCCGTTCATGCGGAGAAGGAAGATATTATCCGGAGAAACCGGGCGCATTATGTTGCCATGTACGGCGAAAATCTCGACATTTCATTTCATCCGAAAATAAGGAGCGGGGAAGCCTGCTATGCATCGTCGTCCGAAGCCGCCGCCCTGGCTGAAAAACTTGGGACGCGGCTGCACATACTTCACCTGTCCACGGCGAAAGAACTGTCGCTGCTTGACCGGGGGCCGCTGAACGGACGCCGGATAACGGGCGAAGCGTGCGTGCATCACCTCTGGTTCAGCGATGATGACTACCGACGGTACGGCAACCTTATCAAATGGAACCCCTCCATAAAAACGGCCGCCGACCGTGATGCCCTGCGCAAAGCTGTGGCCGATGACACGATAGCCGTCGTGGCCACGGACCATGCGCCTCATCTGCCTGCCGAAAAGGAGGGCGGCTGTCTGACGGCTGCTTCCGGGGGGCCGCTGGTTCAACATTCGCTGCTTGCGATGCTTGACATGGCGGCAGCCGGAATTTTCACGCCGGAGAAAGTGGTGGAGAAAATGTCGCATCATCCTGCTGATTTATATCGGATTGACAGGCGCGGATACATCCGCGAGGGATATTTTGCCGACCTGACGCTTATCGATCCGGACAGGCCGCTGGCCGTTTCGGGAGAAAACATATTATATAAATGTAAATGGTCGCCGTTTGAAGGGCATGTTTTTCCGCACTCCGTATGGAAAACTTTTGTGAATGGCGTCGAAGTTTTTTCGGACGGACAACTTTCGGATGCCGTCCCGGGGATGGAAATTGGATACAATCGGGAATAATCCCGAAGGGATTATGTTAAAAACATGGTTTTTCAATCAAAAGCGCCAAAAATATGTTGTAGAATATAAAAAAAAAGTTGCAGGGGTGTCAAATAATGTTCATCTTTGCAGCGATAACCTAAACAATCTTTTTGCCTTAGAGACTAATACCTATTAAAACCTGTAAAAAGGGAGCCTTTTGAGAAAAAGTCTCCCTTTTGCCTTTTAGTTCACCGGTGAAAAGATTGTCGCTTGCATGTCGCCTTTGCAGACACGCAGATTTTCACATTCGGCGGGTGTACATTTTTTCACGCAGCACGGCTATCTCCGGGTCGGAAATGTAGTCGTCATATTCCATTATCTTATCAATATTTCCGTTTGGCGCAAGTTCGATAACGCGGTTTGCCACCGTCTGGATAAATTCGTGGTCATGGCTTGCGAACAGCACGTTGCCTTTGAAGTTGATGAGCGTGTTGTTGAAAGCCTGAATTGATTCCAGGTCGAGGTGGTTTGTCGGCGTATCAAGGATAAGCGTGTTTGCGTCGCGGAGCATCATGCGCGATATCATGCAGCGCATCTTCTCGCCTCCCGACAGGACGCTTACCTTTTTCAGGAGTTCTTCGCCGGAGAAGAGCATGCGTCCCAGGAATCCCTTGAGGAAGACCTCGTTCGTGTCTTTCGCAAACCGGCTCAGCCACTCGAGCAGATTGTCGTTGGAGGAGTTGAAATACGGGGCATTGTCAAGCGGGAGGTATGCAGTGGTGATGGTCTGTCCCCATTTGCAGGCGCCTGCGTCGGGTTCCTCCTCGCCGTTTATAATCCGGAAGAAAGCTGTCATGGCACGCGGGTCGCGGCTGATAAAGACAATCCTGTCGTCTTTTTCCACATTGAAGCTGAGGTCTTTGAACAGCAGGTCGCCGCCGATTGTCTTTGTCAGTCCGGCGACTTCAAGTATCTGGTTTCCCGGCTCGCGCGAGGGGGTGAAGATGATGCCCGGATAACGGCGCGACGAGGGTTCTATTTCTTCGATGTTCAGTTTCTCAATCATCTTCTTGCGGCTGGTAGTCTGTTTCGATTTGGCGACGTTGGCGCTGAAACGGCGGATGAACTCCTCCAGCTCTTTCTTTTTCTCTTCCGATTTTTTGTTCTGCTGCTGCTGCTGACGGAGGGCGAGCTGGCTCGATTCGTACCAGAAGGAATAGTTGCCGGCAAAAAGTTTCAGTTTCCCGAAGTCGATGTCGACGGTATGCGTGCAGACGGAGTCCAGGAAATGGCGGTCGTGGCTGACGACAAGGACGGTCTGCTCGAAATTGGAGAGGTAGTTTTCCAGCCAGGCAACCGTTTCGAGGTCAAGGTCGTTTGTCGGCTCGTCGAGCAACAGATTGTCCGGCTTGCCGAACAGCGCCCGCGCGAGCAGTACACGTACTTTCTGTTTGCCGCTAAGCTCTCCCATCATCCGGTAGTGCAGGTCTTCCCGGATACCCAGTCCGCTTAGCAGGGCGGCCGCGTCGCTCTCCGCGTTCCAGCCTTCCATCTCCGCGAATTTTTCTTCCAGTTCCGATGCGCGTATGCCGTCTTCGTCCGTGAAATCTTCTTTGGCATAAATCGCGTTCTTCTCGCTCATAATCTCCCACAGGGTCGTGTGTCCCATCAGAACCGTGTCGAGCGCCGTATGTCCGTCAAATGCAAAATGGTCCTGCGACAGCACCGAAAGACGCTCGCCGGGCCCAAGAAAAACCGTCCCGCGCGTCGGTTCCATATCGCCGCTTATGACGCGCAGGAACGTGGATTTGCCGGCGCCGTTCGCACCGATAATCCCGTAGCAGTTCCCCGGCACAAACTTTAAGTTTACATCCTGAAACAGCGCGCGCTTACCAAACTGAATGTCCAATCCTCCAACTGTAATCATAATACCTGTTTTTAATTCGGGCTGCAAAGATAGTACAAGCCGGGAGCATAACAAAATAAACCCGCCTTATTTTTACGATTCAGTCGCTTAATCAGACCTTCGGTTTACGTGCGGTTAAGGCGGGACAGTTACCGGATTTTCCCCGGCGTCGCTGCCGAAAGGCAATGCCGGAGGATATAAGATTCCGCAGCGGATATCCGGCTTTCATTCCGTATCTATGGTTACGTTCTGTGTTTATCTACGGATATGGAATCTCGCCGGCGACGCCTCGGTGATTCCCGTCACAACGTCGTTGTGATTCCCGTCACAATGCCTTTGTGATTCCCGTCACAACGCCGTTGTGATTCCCGTCACAACGGCGTTGTGATTCCCGTCACAACGCCTTTGTGATTCCCGTCACAACGTCGTTGTGATTCCCGTCACAACGCCGTTGTGATTCCCGTCACAACGACGCGGTGATTTCCGTCACAACGACGCGGTGATTCCCGACGTCGCATCATGATAGAGGCGCTTCGGCCGTCAGGGGTAGCTCGTAGAGAACGGTACGGGGAGTTTTGAGCGTTGTTCTCCCGCTGGTGTAGCGCGTAACGATTTTGAGCGTGTACGGGCCGCCAAGGACACTCTGGGGCAGGCGGCAGATGATCATTTTCGGGTTGTTTTCCGCCATGGGGTGGTCGAGGGGTATTTCGCCGCCGTCGGGGTTGACGAAGAATATGCCGAGGCCGTCTTCGCCGGCGGGGGCGATTTTGATTTTGTCGCCCGTG
>JAIRYY010000276.1 GCA_031267485.1 Tannerella sp. | reverse complement strand
ACGCCCTGTTCGTTGAGTTCCGCAACGAGCGGTACGGTTGCGGCGTCCGTTGCCGTGCGTGCAATCTGCAGCGTTATTTCGGTGGGGTCGGTCGGTTCAAGTTCATAAGCGCTTGCATTTACTGTATCCGCCACGGGGAAAAAAACGCCCTGGCATCCCGGCGTCACTTCGGGCGAAAGCTCTCTCTGCGCGTCGTCCTCGCTGCACGAGAAGAAAGAAAGCGTTCCCGCCAATACGATTGAAAATATTTTATAAACAGTTTTCATAATGAATATATGTTTTTAGTTGTAAAATTATACCGGAGTGGGCGTTGGCGGATTCTCAGCTTTGTTGTTATCATTTTCGCTTATGCCGTCATTTGCTTCTATTTCGGCTTTAGGAACTCTGTAGAGCATGATCGGGTCTTCCGCCGGGATATTGAACTGCCATGCGGCCGGAAACGACGTAACGCCGTTTTCGATACGCGTGACCGGCTTCTTCAGGCGCATGATGTCGAGCAGGGCAAAGCCTTCGCCCCACAGTTCCACGCGGCGCTGAAACCATATCTCGTCCCGTACAGCGTCGGGCGCCGTTGCCGTGCACCGGTATGCACTGTTGCGGTTGTTCCTGACAAAATCCTCCAGCACGCTCACCCCTTCGGCGACTCTTCCGCTCATCGCCAGGCCCTCGGCCCTGATGAATATCATCTCCTCGGCGCGCATGAGGAACCAGTCCTGTGCAGGCGTCAACTTGACCAGGTCATTATTGTCCGCTCCGAACTTCACGTTCGTGTAAGCGCCGAAATCGCCGTCGTTAGACGCCGTGGCGCGCCACGCGTCATAACTGCTTCCGGCGCAAAGCGAGGATTCCCCGTTTTCGTTAAGCCACCACTGTTTGCGTATGTCGGTAGACGGTATCCTGTCAAAAAGAGGCTTGTTGATCTTTTTCCAGGCTCCCACGCCCACGTAGCCGCCCGTAAAGAAAGAGCAAAGGTGCGAAGGCATGTTGATGATACTGGAGGTTACTATATCGTTTACATCTGTAATTATGTTTGCCCACATCACCGTCCGGTCGTTTGCGTTCCAGAATGTGGGGACGGAAACCTCTTCGAGCGTGTAGGGAGTTGCCCCCGTCCGGACGAGCGCCGAATCGGCGTCGGCGGCAGCCTCCGCATATTTGCCCGTCAGCAGGTTTGCGCGGGCGCGCAGTCCGAAAGCGACTCCCTGGTTCACGTATCCCTTGTCCTGGCGCTGATAGCCTCTCAGGAGGTTGATGGCTTCGTCGAGGTCGTTCATGATCAGTTCGTATACGGCGGAAACGGAGGCGCGCGGATTGTTCATCGCTTCGTCGCTTGTCGTCTTTTCCGTGACGATGGGCACGCACGGATCGTTTTCATGACCGACATACGTGAACTGCAGGCGCTGCGCCAGGTTCATGTAGTCGAACGCGCGCACGGCCAGCGCCATGCCGCGGTACGCTTTCAGTTCCGCATCTTCGGCGTCTTCGGGGACGTTGTTCAGCAGCAGATTGGCCGCTGCGATGTGCTTGTAGAAGAAGTTCCATATAAAAATGGTGTTGCGGTTCGTATATACCCTGTTGTCATAACCGGAACTTCCGCTGAACCAGTTGTAGCCGATATTGGCGCATGTCATGTCCGCGCCGCCGCAGTCCGAAGACATGCACGACGCTGCATATCCGAAATCGCTGTGGTCATTGGCGTTAATACCCATTCGGGCAATCATGATCGCATTCATTGCCGCCACATCCGCCGAAAGCAGGGACGGATTTGCTTCGACAGACTCTTTCTTCTGGTCTTCCGTTATGGTTTCTCCTTCGGGATAGGTATCCAGGTAATCTTCGCAGCCGCTCAGGAGAATTATTCCCAAAATAATCGTTAAATATTTATTTTTCATATCGTTTTTTGTTTTAAACCGGGTTAATCAAAATGTGACCGAAATACCTCCCGACACGGAACGCAGCGCGCTGTACGTGGCAGGGGTGGAAGTTGTATAGCTCTGACGGGGATCAAGGCCTGTTCTCGACGACAGCAGCGCCACATTGTCGGCGACGCCGTATATGCGGAGCTTTTCTATTTTGAACCTGTTCACGAACCGGGTCGGCAGCGTGTAGCCTATCGTGACGTTCTGGAGGCTCAGGTAGTTGGAACAGCGCAGGAAACGGCTGGATACGGCATTGGTGTACGTGTCGCCGGAACTGACGCGCGGAACGTTCGTATTTTTATTCTCCTCGGTCCACATGTCCAGGATGTCCTGATGCCAGTTATTTCCCGCATCGGAGCTGTATCCGCTGTGCATTAGCGATGAGTAGCCGTTGTCGTAAATTTTCCCTCCCAGCTGATAATTGAATGAAAGGCCGAGGTCGAAGCCCTTGAATTCTACTTCGGCGCCGAATCCGCCATAGAATTTGGGCATAATGTCGCCCTGCTCGTACTGGGTGGCGGTAGACCAGTTGTTGGTCGTCGTGCGTCCCGTTACGTTTCCATTGTCGTCCTTTTCGTCTACATACCAGAGCGACTCCCCGTTTTCAGGGTTCACGCCGGCGTATTCGCGGACGTAGAAATTGTACAGCGAGCTGCCTTCGCGATAAATGTAGCTTCCGCTTATCCACTGTCCATTGAGGGATTCGTGCAGCGCCACGATCGTGTTTTTGATGTACGTCGTGTTGAAATAAAGATTCACCACCAGGTCGTTCGTGCGGACGGCGTCGCCGTGCAGATCAACTTCAAACCCGGCGTTGCGCACGGAGCCGATGTTCATCGGGAACAGGCTGTAGCCCAGCGACGGGGATACGGGACGGTAATAGAGCTGGTCTTTCGTTTCGCGCGAAAAGCCTTCGACCGATCCGTTCAGGCGGTCGTCGAAGAATGAAAATTCCACGCCCGCATTGAAGTTGTAGGACGTCTCCCACGTGATGTCCTTGTTCCCCTTATAGGAACGGGCGGTGGCGAAGGAGCCGTTGTTTTCGGATATTTTAAACTGGTCCTGATACGGATACAGATTGACGCTCGAACTGCCCGGATAGAGCAGCTTGTCATTTCCCTGCACTCCGTAGCTGGCCTTTATTTTCAGGAGATCAATCCTGTCGAAGTCCGACATGAAATCTTCCCCGCGCATGTCCCACGCGCCTCCGACCGACCAGAAGTTACCCCAGCGGTTGTCGGGATGGAAACTCGACGAGGCGTCGCGCCGGAACGAAGCGGAGCCGTAGTATTTTGCCCGGTAGCTGTATTTTGCCTGCGCCAGGAAACCCATGGTAGCATACGTTTCCGTGAGTGAATTTGTGTACGGATCGGTTATCGCATTGCCTAACTCCGGCACGTTGGGCTGGAAAATCTTTTGCTTGGACCCCGATAAGGCGGATTCTCTCAGCTTAAAGGATTCAAAGCCGGCAAGCAGGTCGATCGAATGCTGGTTGAACGTATTGACGTATGTGGCCAGGTATTGCTGGTTTAATCCCGTTATACGCTGCATTTGAACCGAGACGTATCCGCCGGACGAAGCGTACTGTCCGTAATAGTTGTTCGTGAGCTGATTGTATTTCATGTTATAGGTCTGGTATCCCAGGGTGGCTTTCAGCTTGAGGTTTTCGTACGCTTCCACTTCCGCGAACCATGATCCGAAAAAATTGTCGATGTTGAATTTTTCAATATTCAGCTGAAGGGCGGACAGCGGATTGGACTGTCCCATGAAAGGGCGCTTGACCGGGGCGACGGTGCCGTCGCCGTAGTCGTACATCGTATGGCCGTTGCGGTCGATCATGATTTTACCGTTCGCGTCGCGCAGATAGAGCGGATAGATGGGCGCTATGGACGAGGTCAGGTAGAACAGGTTGACGGAGGAAGTGGCATCATCGTTAGTCTGCTCGCCCGGATTGTTCATGTCGATGTTTGCATAATTGATGTTTACTCCCACCTTCAGATAGTCTTTCAGCTTGTACTCGATGTTTGTCTGCGAGGAAAAGCGCTTGAGGTCGGAACTGGGTATGATGCCGCTGTCGCCGAGGTAGCCGAAAGAGGTGCGGTAGATAATGTTGTCGATCGCGCCGCTTGCGTCGACGTTGTATTCCTGGCGGAGGTTGTTGGCGTGGAAAATTTCGTCGTACCAGTTGTCGGGAAGATACGTAAAATTACCGTCGTTGTAGCCCAGCTTCGCGCCGGGGTTGAGCTTGAAGTTTGTCCCGACAAGGCGTTCCCCTTTGGGGAGGCCGTAAACCTGATAGTCCAGTCCGCCGTTCGACGCGTCGAGGAGATACCTGTCCGCGTATGCATGAGCGGCGTCCGGATTGGCGCTGGCGTTTATGCGGCTGTTGTACAGGGCGCGGTAGAACGTTTCGTAATACATGGCGGGATCTTTCATCACCCTGTACTGCGGAACGCCGCGCGAGTTGTTACCCCATCTGGCGTCCATGTTTATGCGCGCCTCCTTCGTCTTGCCGCGCTTTGTGGTGATGAGCACCACCCCGTTTGCGCCGCGCGCGCCGTAAAGGGCGGCAGACGCCGCATCCTTCAGGATCGTGATGGACTCGATGTCATTGTTGTTGATAGCGGAAATATTCGTTCCGTAGGGGACGCCGTCCACCACATACAGCGGCGCATTGCTTGAGCTCATCGAGCCGACGCCGCGTATGCGCAGCGTGGAGCCCTGTCCGGGCTGTCCGTTCGACGAAAGCCCCTGAACGCCGGCCACCTTGCCGGCGATGTTGTTCGTCACGTTCGACGACTGGTTTTTGCCAATCTCCTCGCTCTTTATAACGGCAGCCGATCCGGTGAAGGCCTTTTTGGTCGTGGTGCCGTATGCCACGACAATCACTTCGTCGAGACTCAAGGACGATTCTTTCATCACGATGTTAAGGTTTTCGCCGATGCCGGTTTCGACGGTTTCCAGTCCGATGAACGAAATCGTAATGGTGGCGGCCGATGCCGGAAGATCCGATAATGTGAATTTTCCGTTGGTGTCGGTAATTGTTCCATAAGTCGTACCTTTCACTGCAACAGACGCTCCCGCTATAGGCTCTCCGTCCTCGGCGGAAGTTACCGTCCCCGATGCGGATTTCGTCTGTGCAAAGGCTATGCCGGAGCACAGGCATAAAAGTGTGAATAAATAAATAGTTTTTCTCATAACATACATTTTTAATTAAAATTGAACCTGGTTTTAGGTGAATAATATGTTTATTTTGGGCGTGAAGATATTGAAAGCGATACATAAAAACAAAACGGTTAATCTTTTTTATGTTATTTTGGTTAATTCATTCATGATGTTATAATTTATAAAGAGGCGAATGTGGTCGTATAACCGTGAATATACCGGGGTAAACTGCATTTTTCAACATGCACTCCTGTGAAATTTTCAATCAAATTTATAATTCAAATGCTGCGAAAACCGGAAATTAACAAAATTATAAAAACCGCGATGTTCTGATAATTCACATTATCGGAAGTTCCCTCTTTGTTCCATGCCACACATACGGCCTGACCGTATTTTTGATGAGTTCGCTTTTTTCAATTCGTAACTGAATCCCCTTTCCCTTTAAAAAAAAGTTGCATAACTGCACCATTCGTTCTATCGTAGCGCCATGAAACGAATAATTACTACATATGGCGGTTCTTTTGAACGGTTTATACGAACTTCGCATGGATTACAGCGGTAATATTTACCGTGTGTTTTTCATATTCGACGACGGGAAGATCGCAGTAACCTGAGTTCGATATAAGCATAGTCCGTCAGGACTTGC
>JAIRYY010000229.1 GCA_031267485.1 Tannerella sp. | reverse complement strand
ATTCATTGACCCGGCCTTGCCTCGATCGCACGTTAAACTGCTGAAAAAATATCAGGGCAGATGCGGGCGGATTTCCTTCAGGAAAATCTCCCGACTGATGATCCGGTAGTGCGGATCGTACGCTTCGGTAAACGGTTCGCTGTGATGCATCGCATAGCGCCCCTGTTCCAGCAGGGAGGCGATGCCGGCCCTGTCCCGTTCGTAACCGGCCAGCGGCAGGTGCATCGTCCGGATCACCGCGTCTATTTTTCCCCAGTCCCGCTTCCATTCTTCGATGGAGACGGGCGGTATGTCGACGACGCTGCGCAGGAAGGCGTCGAAAAACGCGTCGCGCGAAACGAGGCCGTCCCTGATGACCGAGAGGTTCACCCGGTAGAACCGGCCGTTGTGGCCGGTCGGCTCGTAACAGGCGCCGGAAAACGGTACGGACAAGGCCAGTTCGCTGTCCAGGTAAGCGCCCGCCGACGCGGTGTCGCTGACGATATGTCCGGGACCGAAACAGTCCTGAAAGAAATTCTTGTACAGGTCCTGCAGGGTCGACTGCGGATACGTCTCCAGCTGCTTTTCCACCGCTGTGCGGATCCGTTCGCTCTCCGCATCCCGGCAGGACGGCAGCAGGAAAACGGTCATGATGATGACGGGCAGTATATTTCGCATGGCCATCTCGTTTTAAAGCGTCAGTGACAGTCCGCCCGTGAAGATGGCGCCGGGCATCGGGTAGTCGGCCATCGTTTCGTATCCTTTTCCCAGCAGATTGTCGCCCTTGACGAAGATTTCCATCCATTTCAGCGGACGGTAGCCGGCGCGCGCGTCTATCAGGGTGTAGCTCGTCGTCCGGGGATCGTCGCCCGTGACGAGATAGAGGTGGTCGACGGCCTGCACCCCCGCGCTCAGCGTGAATTTTCCGGGACGGTAGACGGCTCCCGCGTAAAACTTGTGTCCCGGCGCGCCGGTGACGGGTCTTTCCATGTCGAGATAGCTGTAGTTGGCGTTCAGGCTGAGGTTGTCCAGCGCGTGATAATTCAGGCTCAGTTCGACGCCCCTGTTCCCGAATGCCCCCACGTTCCGGTTTTGCGGACGGCTTTCGCCGGTCTGAATGACTTCGATCATGTTGTCGCCCTCGATGTAAAACAGCGTCAGTTCGGCCGACATGCGGTTGTCGAGCAGGCCCTGCGACACGGTGAAGTCGTAGCTGAAACTGCGTTCGGGGAGCAGTTCCTCGTTGGCCGGCGCATACATGTACAGTTCCCGCATGTTGGGCGTGCGGAAGCCTTTCGAGAACGACAGTTTCAGGGATGTCTGCTCCGCCGCCCTGAACGAAACGCCTGCCTGCGGCACCCATTCGGAACCGTACAGCTTATGGTTTTCCAGCCGCAGCCCCGCCTCGAACCTGAACTTCCGGAATTGCTGCTGGGCAAGGATGTATCCGGCCACTTCGTGCAGTTTGACATGGTCGGCGTAGATTTCGGTCACCGGATCGCGGTAGGCATTGCCGCCGTACAGCTTGACGTCGAACCCGCCCGTGACGGTATTGCCCTGAAACAGATTGACCGCCTGATAAATGTTCACGCCGCCCATATAGTCCGTCGAGTGGAAGAGGTACGGGCGGGGACTCCCACCCTCGTTATAACCGTCGTTAATCTCGTGGTCGCCCCGGTTGTAGTAGAAATTCACCGCGCCCCTCGTCCGGCCGTAATTGTTTTCCAGCGAAAGTCCGGACATGCCGCGCAGCACGTCGGTCGCGCCGTCCAGCAGCGGATGGTTGACCGGTCCGGGAACCTGCGCCCTGCTCTTCGCGAGATTCACGTTGCCCGTGGCTTTCCACGCCTCCGAGAAGTCATAACCCAGCTTCGCAAATCCCGTCCACGAATCGAAATCGGAATTGGCGCGATGTCCGTCCGTCCTCTCGTAGGTGGCGCTGACAACGCCCGACAGCCGTCCGTTGCGACAGGCGTCCGTCAGGGCGTATCGCTGCGTGCCGTACGAGCCGCCCGTCAGCTTTGCCGAAAGTGCGTTGCCGTCCGTCATGGCCTGGCGGGTAATGATATTGATGGCGCCACCCATGGCATTGGAGCCGTAGAGGATGGACGCCGCGCCGCGGGAAATCTCCACCCGCTGGGCATCCGACGCAATGTAGGAATCCGCCACGTGATGACCGTAAATGGGCGCATACTGCGGATGCCCGTCAATGAGGATGAGCAGCTGCCCGGAACCGCCGGAGAAGCCGCGCATGCCGATACCGCCCGCCGAGCCGGTCGACACGCCGTAGCCGGCCACCCCGCGGGACGTCACGTAAAGTCCCGGAACCTGCTGCATCAGTACGGGAAGCAACGACACCTCGCCGCTCTGTTCGATCACACCGCGATGTACCACGGTGATCGGAACGGGTATCACGTCGCGCGGCACAGGCACGCGCGTCCCGGTCACCACCACCTCGCTCAGATTGATGGGTTCGCGCTTCACGGTATCCTGCAATGCGGTTCCGTCATTCTCCGCCAGACCTGCCGTCGAAGACAAACAACACAAAATCAATGGTAAAATTCCTTTCTTCATTTGAATATAATAATATAAAGTGCTACGTTAAGTCGTAAGCGTGTCACAAAGATAGGAGAATTATCTGTCATGCCCTCGCTCCTGATGCATTGAAAACGAAAAAAACGACGTTGAAAGCGAAGCGGTTTTTCGAGGTTAATTTCTTTTTTTTGAGCGGCTGTTTCTTTCCGGAAATAAAGGAAAGACAACTGCAAATTGCACCCGCTGCCGAAAAAGGCGAGGTTCGTACCTGATAATGACGGGGCGAACCTCGCCTTTTCGGCTTGTCACGTTGACGTTACGGCAGAGCGCAATGACGCGGCGGGCGTATCCTTTCATCCGAATGGAACGGATGAAACCTCCACGAGGTTTTGATCTGGAGAGGCAACATTGTTTTCTATTGATATGCAAGTCCTGACGGACTATGCTTATATCGAACTCAGGTTATCATGCGAGGCTGGAGCCTCGCTTTCAGCATGGACGCAGCGAAAGACGCTACGCCCGGCGGGGGAATATTACGCTTATGTGAAGCCGGTGCGGTTTTCCCATTTTTGTTTGCATTGTTGAAATTATGCTTACCTTTATGTCGTGGTAAAAAAAACAGGAATTAATAAATTAAAAAATAACAGTCTTATGAAAAAAATTACAACATTCAGGTCTTTACCGGTAATCGCATGCATGTTGCTGCTGCAGTTAAATTATTTGCCGGCGCAGGAGGCGCTTACCGTCCATGTCGAAACGGCGGGAACGCTGCCGGAGCTTATCCCGGCCGACAGGAAGTTCCTGATTACGGACTTGACCCTGACAGGCAGTCTGAACGGTACGGATATTCGCTTTATCCGCGAAATGGCGGGGAGGAATATACATCTTAATGAAACGGACGGCAAACTGACCGTCATTGATTTAGCCGGCGCAAACATCGTCAGCGGAGGCGAGGCTTATTATGAGTCCATGGATTTTACTTACTACACTTCCGATAATTCCATTTCGATATGTATGTTCTGGAATTGCAATGGCCTGACAAGCATTATGCTTCCGCGCAGTGTGACAACGATCGACGGTTCTGCTTTTTCCGGTTGCACAGGTCTGACAAGCATTACGATTCCTGATGGTGTGACAACGATCTGCGGTTCTGCTTTTTTCGGTTGCACAGGCCTGACGGGCATTACGATTCCTGACGGTGTGATAAGTATCGGCGGTTCTGCTTTTGCCGGCTGCACAGGCCTGAGCAGCGTTACGATTTCTGACGGTGTGATAAGTATCGGCGGTTATGCTTTTGCCGGTTGCACAGGCCTGAGCAGCATTACGATTCCGGGCAGTGTCACAACTATCGGATATTCTGCATTTAATAATTGCAGCGGCTTAACAGAATTTATTGTATCCGGACAAAATGCTGATTATACCGCTAGTGATGGCGTTTTATTCAATAAAAATAAAACCGCTTTGATTTCTTATCCCAGCGCAAAATCATCTACCTATACTATTCCTGATAATGTCACAACGATAGAGAATTTTGCTTTTTCCGATTGCACAAGTTTAACAGACATTACTGTTCCGGGTAGTGTTACTTCTATTGGAAATTATACTTTTTCCGGCTGCAGCAGTTTAACAGGCATTACGATTCCAGGCAGTGTTACTTCTATTGGATATGCCGCTTTTTTCGGCTGCAGCGGCCTGACAGGCGTTACTCTTCCCGACGGTCTTACAACCATTCTTGACCGTACTTTCTGGGGTTGCAGCAG
>JAIRYY010000166.1 GCA_031267485.1 Tannerella sp. | reverse complement strand
CGTCACCAGCGAGGAGGAACGACGAAGCAATCGCCGATACACGCAGGGATTGCTTCGTTCCTCGCAATGACGGCCGGTATTCCCGCTATTGCGAGGTCTCCCATTCATCGTTCATCGTTCATCGTTCATCGTTAGATTCAATAGCGTCTCAGAAAAAAAGAATCCGTCGGGTTTTCATTTATTTGCGAATAAGATTTATCTTTGCAACCGGTAACTTTAAAAACGGAATATTATGCATATCGCGAATCCCATTTACGATACGGTTTTCAAATTCATGATGGAGGACAACCGGGTGGCAAAAGCTTTCCTCTCGGCCGTCATTCAGGAGAAGGTGGTGGAGCTGGACTTTGCCGCCCAGGAGTACACCGTCCGCAAACCGGCCGAAAAAGACGGCAAGCCCGAAAAGCCGGAGGTGAACTATACGGTCTGCCGGATAGACTTTTCGGCGCGCATCGCCACGCCGGAGGGCGGCTCCAAAACGGTGGTGATTGAGCTGCAGAAAGCCAAGCTGATGTCCGACATCATGCGTTTCCGCCGCTACTTGGGGATGCATTATCAGAATAAGGGAAACACGTACGGCGACGAAAACAGCCACAAGGCGCGTCAGATATACTGCATCTTCATCCTGGGGCATGACATCGGCATTCCGGGATGTCCGGTCATTCGGGTGGATTCCGCGGTATGGGACGTCACGACCGGCCAGCTGCTGGACGCTGCCGGCAACGAGTTCATAGACAGCATGCACCACCGTTCATGGATTGTGCAGACCCGGCAACTGAAGTACAGCCGCCGCACAGACCTCGAAAGACTGCTGAGCGTCTTCGACCCGGGACAGAGTCACATCCTGAGTATAAATGAGGACGACTACCCGAAAGACTACCGCCCCATTATCCGCCGTCTGCGCAAGGCGGTCGAGAGCGAACAGATACAGATAGAAATGGAATATGAAGACGACTATCTGGAAGAACTCCAAATCCGGGAACGGGAGATTGCCCAGGCAAAAAAAGTCATTGGAGAACAGAAAAATGCCCTTGAAGAAAAAGATAAGGTCATTGAAGATAAAGACAATGCCCTTGAAGAACAGAAAAAGGTCATTGAGGAATTGAAGAAGCAGTTAGCCGGAAGACGGAAGTAAAATCCCCCGATACAGCGATACGGATAATATGCGGACAATCGGTGGAAAACCGTTGGATTGATTTTTTTTCGCGCCGGCAGGCACGCGCTATGACAATCCTCATATAGCGTGCTTGCCGGCGCGAAAAACGTCTGGCGTGTTGCTGTTTCTACCGTCATTCCGTTCTTTTAATCAAATCGTAGGCTGCGCGGGCGGCCTGCTCCATGATTTCGTCTTCGCCGGGGACTTTTCCGCCGGTCATCAGTATCCGGCCATCGCAGATTACGGTGTCTATGCAGCTGCCGTTTGCCGCGAAAACGAGGTTTGATACAAAGTTGAAATTCGGCGTGAAGGCGGGGATGGCGAGGTTGACAAGGCTCAGGTCGGCCAGGCGGCCTTCCGCCAGGCAGCCGGCCTCTATGCCGGAAAGTTCGGCGCCGGCTTTCGTTGCTGCGTACAGCATCTCGTCGCAGGTGAGGACTTCCGGATTTTTACGCCACGCTTTTCCCAGCAGCGAGGCCAGTTTCATGGTTTCGACCATGTCCAGGTTGTTGGACGACGAGCAGCCGTCCGTACCGAGGGCGACCGTTACGCCGGCGTCGCGCATCTCCCGGAATTTAAACCGGTAACCGGATGCCAGTTTCATGTTCGACGCCGGATTGTGAACGACTTTCACGCCGCTGTCCGCCAGCATTTTTATTTCTTCGCCGTCGACATGGAGCGCGTGGGCAAGTACGAGCCGCGGCGAGAGGATGCCCAGCCTGTGCAGATAGCGGACAGGCGTCGCGCCGGTTCGCCTGACGCACTGCTCCACTTCCCCTTCCGTCTCCGCAAGATGCATCTGCATCAGCAGGCCGCGTTCTTCCGCAAATTCGTGAGACCACTTGAGCAGTTCGCCGGAAACGGTGTAAACGGCATGCGGCCCCAGGGCGTAACTTATGCGGTCGCTGTAGGGGGATGCCTTGTCGAAGCGGCGCATGATGCTTTGCTTACTGCGTTCGGCCATTTCCGGGACGTGATGGTCGAAGCACGCTTCCGACAGGACGGCGCGCAGGCCCGTTTCCTCAACAGCCTGCGCCGTGGCGTCGAGCTTGTAATACATGTCGAAAAACGTCGTGGCGCCGCTTCGCAACATCTCCACACAGGCGAGTTTCGCGCCCCGGTATACATCGTCATAAGTCAGTTTCGCCTCATTGGGCCATATCTTTTCCTCCAGCCATGACATGAGCGGCATATCGTCGCCGAAACCGCGAAACAGGGTCATGGCGGCGTGCGTATGCATGTTCATCAGACCGGGAATGACGGCTTTGCGACGCCCGTCCACGACAACGTCCGCCTGCGCAAACAGGCGTTTGTCCGCCTCGCCTGCGACGTCCGCGACTGTCCCGAACACGCCTGCGGCCGCGGCCGTCCCTGACATGCCGCCGCCCCAGCCGCCCTCGCCGCCGGGAGGAGGACCGGCGGAAGCTTTCACGATGCGTTTGATTCTGTTTTTTTCGATGTATATATCCGCCGGCTGTCCGTTTAAATCAACAGATTGAATAAGTATGCTCATTTGTATTCCCTGTAAAATTCCGCTACTGCTTCTATTCCCTTACAAAACATATCGATGCCGAAACTTTCGTTGGGCGAATGAATGGCGTTCCGCTCCTGACCGAAGCCCATTAAAACGCTCTTTATACCGAGCGTTTTTTCGAACGAGGGGATAATCGGAATGCTTCCGCCGCGGCGCACGGCCAGCGGCTGTTTCCCGAAAGCAACGGCAAAGGCTTTTTCCGCCGCTCTGTATGCCGGAATATCTATCGGACACACGTATGGCTGCCCGCCGTGACTGTGCGTTACTTCCACTTTCACGCTGCGCGGCGCCACGCGTTTTATGTAATCCGTGAAAAGCCGGGTTATCTTGTCCGCATCCTGGCGGGGGACAAGGCGGCATGATACTTTCGCGCAGGCTTTCGAGGGCAGAATGGTTTTTGCGCCTTCGCCCGTGTATCCGCCCCATATCCCGCATACGTCAAAAGACGGGCGGCAACTGTTCCGCTCAAGCGTCGAACGGCCTTTTTCCCCGAAAAGCTCTTCCACGCCGAGCGCTTTCCGGTATCTGTCTCCGTCGAAAGGGATGCTGTCCAGCATCTGCCTTTCCCTGTCCGACAGTTCCTCCACATCGTCGTAGAAATGAGGTATCGTGATACGTCCGTCGGCATCGGTAATGCCGGCAATCATTCGGCAAAGCACATTGGCGGGATTGGCCACCGCCCCGCCGAAATGCCCGGAGTGCAGGTCGCGGTTTGGCCCGGTCACTTCAATCTCCCAGTACGACAGACCTCTCAGCCCGGTCGTAAGCGAGAGGACGTCCTCCCCCACCATGCTTGTGTCCGAAACAAGTATGACGTCGGCTTTCAGCAAATCCCTGTTCGCTTCACAAAAAGCTTCCAGACCCGGCGAGCCGATTTCTTCCCCGCCCTCGAGCATGAATTTGACGTTGCATCCGAGGAGGCCTGTCCGCAGCGCCGTCTCGAAGCCTTTGGCCTGTATCATCGACTGTCCCTTGTCGTCGTCGGCGCCGCGGGCGTAGACCCGTCCGTCGCGCACTTCCGGCTCGAAAGGGTTGCTGTTCCACAGCTCCAGCGGTTCGGGAGGCATCACGTCGTAATGCCCGTAGACAAGCGCCGTCCGGGCTTCCGGCGATATGATTCTTTCGGCGTAAACGACCGGGTTATCCTGCGTCGGCATCACTTCCGCGCGCGCTGCGCCGGTCGACAGCAACAGCTCCCGCCAGCGTTCCGCACAGGTTATCATATCCCGCTTGTGTTCCCGCCGGGAACTGACCGAGGGGATGCGCAACAGCCCGAACCATTCGTCCAGGAAACGCTCTCTGTTTTTTTCTATATACGATTTGACTTCCATGATGTATTTTGATGTATTTCCCGCCGGCGCGGGCTTAATTTTTAATTGATCAAGTGTTTGTTGAACCAGGCGAAAAATTCGCGCTGCCAGACAATGGCGTTCTGGGGGCTTAGCACCCAGTGGGTCTCGGTGGGGAAAATCAGCAAACGGCTCTCTATGCCCAGCATCTGCGCCGTGTTGTAGGCCGCCATTCCCTGCGAATACGGCACGCGGAAATCGCGTTCCCCGTGCACGACCATGATTGGCGTATCCCAGTTCTTCACAAGCAGGTGGGGCGACTGGGCAAAAGAACGCTGCGCGACTTCGTTTTCCCTGTCCCATGGCGCGCCGCCCGTTTCCCAGTTCTCGAAAAACATTTCCTCCGTGGTGGTATACATAAATTCCATGTTGAAGATGCCGCAGTGGGCAAGGAATGCCTTGAAACGGCCCCGGTGCGTGCCTGCCAGGTGATAGATGGAATATCCGCCATAGCTGGCTCCGGCGGCGCCCATGCGGGTTTCGTCGGCCCACGGCTCTTTTGCGACAGCGTCGATGGCGGACAGCAGGTCCTGCTCGTCCTGGAAACCGTGGTTTTTCGAAATGGCGTCGCACCACTCCTGCCCGGAGCCGGACGTCCCGCGACGCGCCGGGAGGACGACGACGTATCCCTGCGATGCCATCAGCATGTAGTTCCACCGGTAGCTGAACGACGGGCCAAGTACGCCCTGGGGACCGCCCGTACAGACGAGGAGCACGGGGTATTTGCGGGATTTGTCGAACGAGGGCGGATAGAAGATCCAGGTCACCATCTGCCGGTTGTCGGTCGTCGTGACGAAGCGTTTCTCGAACGTGGGAGCGTTGATCCGGTTCAGCAGTTCCCTGTTTACGAAGGAGATTTGCTCGCCTGTCCCGTCGGCGGGATTGACGCGGTATATCTCCGCCGGATTGACGAACGTGGTGCGGCTTGCGATGAGCATATCCCCGGCTATCTGCACGTCCTGGTAGTCATGATTCCCGTCCGTAATCTGCCGCAGGTCGCCGTTCGCCGGATCCAGCCGGTAAATCTGATGCGCTTCCCGGTGCGGCGCCGTCAGATAGAGCGCCTTGCTGTCGGCTGTCCACCGGATGGAACCGGGGCTTGCATCCAGCGCTTCCGATATGTCCCGCATTGGAGCGG
>JAIRYY010000187.1 GCA_031267485.1 Tannerella sp. | reverse complement strand
TTAATATGCTAATAATCAGTTGCTCTATTCTTCGTCATTGTAAGGGTTATTCTGGTTACGCCTGCGCCTGGATTGCTTCGTTCCTCGCAATGACGGGACGGGGGGGGACGCTGATGCGGACTGTGGGGCTCGCGCCGTCGAGGACGCCTCTCCCCGTCATTGCAGACCCCTTACCCGTCATTGCGAGACCCCGCCCCGGCATCGCCGAGGAAAAGAGGGAAAAAGACGAAAAAAAACGGCTCGTTAATATACTGATAATAAGTGGCTATATTTTTCGTCATTGTAAGACCCTATCCCAGCTTCGCCGGAAAAAAAAAGGAAAAAGACGAAAAAAAACGGCCGGTTAATGTAATTATAATCAGTCGTTCTATTTTTCGTCATTGTAAACGAAGTGAAGCAATCCAGGCACAGGCGGCGGCCTGGATTGCTTCACTTCGTTCGCAATGACGGAATAAGGCATTTGAGACATCTTAGTGATTAGTGATTTTTCGTGTCAGGGGGAGAGGACGGTCAGTTTTCTTGAGCCTCCGGGCTGTTCTTCCATTTTTATGTGGACGGTGTTTTCAGGCAGCAATGCGGTTATTTTGCCGGGCCACTCGATGAAGCACAGCGCGCCGCTGTCGAAGTAGTCGTCCACTCCCATGTCGAGGGCTTCGGATGTTCGGTTTATCCGGTAAAAATCGAAATGATAGATGAGTTCGCCGGTGGTCTGGCTCCGGTATTCGTTGACGATGGAGAACGTCGGGCTGTTTACGGTGTCTTCGACTCCCAGCGCTTCGCATACGGCGCGGATGAATGTCGTTTTTCCCACGCCCATATCTCCCTCGAAGGCAAAGATTTTCTTTCCCTTCATGCCGGCGATGAATCCGGCGGCGGACGGGCGGATGTTTTCCGCGTTTTCTATTGTTATTTCTTTCATGACGGCCGGCGGGGGTTATCGGGGATGCAGGGTTATTACGGGTACCAGCATTTCTTCGAGCGAGACGCCTCCGTGCTGGAACGTGTCCCGGTAGTAGGAGACGTAGTAGTTGTAATTGTTCGGGTAGGCGAAAAAGGATTCGTTGAGGGCGAAGACGTATTTGGAACTCAGGTTGGGCGACGGCAGACCGGCGGCGGCGGGGTCTTTTATCTCGTACAGTTCGCGGTAGTTGTAGTTCATGTTTTTGCCCACCTTGTAGCGCAGGTTGGTGCTGGTGTTCCGGTCGCCGACGATTTTGACGGGGCTGTCCACGCGTATCGTCCCGTGATCGGTGGTCAGTATGATTTTGAAACCTCTGGCGGCTATCTGGCGGAACAGTTCGAGCGTGGCGGAGTGCTGAAACCACGAGCGCGTGAGGCTGCGGTATGCGGCTTCGCTCTGCGCGAGTTCGCGTATCATCCGGCTTTCCGTGCGCGCGTGCGACAGCATGTCGACGAAATTGATGACGATCACGTTCAGCTGGTTTTTCATCAGGCCGGACAGATTGTGCAGCAGTTTTTCGCCATACGCGGAATCGAGGATTTTGGTGTATGAAAAAGTATATTTTTTGCGGAACCGTTCCAGCTGCGTCCTGACCAGCGGCTCTTCGTTGATGTTTTTTCCCTCCTCGCTTTCCTCGTCCACCCACAGTTCGGGAAACATCTCTTCGATCTGCGCCGGCATCAGTCCCGAAAAGATGGCGTTCCGGGCATACTGCGTTGCGGTGGGAAGGATGCTGCAGTACAGGCCTTCGCTGAACGTGAACAGTTCGCCAAGCAGGTCTTTCACCGTATACCACTGGTCGAGCCGGAAATTGTCGATGAGAATGAAGAAGACTTTTTCGTCGCTGTCGAGCAGCGGAAAGACTTTTTTCCGGAACAGGTCGGGGCTCATGAGCGGACGGTCGTCCGCGTTCCCGATCCAGTCCAGGTAGCGTTTTCGGACGAATTTGCCGAAAGCGCCGTTTGCTTCCCTTTTCTGCATCCTGAGCAGCTGTTGCATCTCCGCCTGCCCGTCCTCGAGCGCAAGTTCCCAGTAAACGATTTTCCGGTAGATATCCATCCACTCGTCCGTCGAGGCGGCGCTGCCTATCTGCATCCCGATACGGCTGAACTCCTGCCGGTAATTCGTGGTAGCCGTCTCCGTTATGATAAGGTTCTTGTGCACGTTTTTCTTAATGGAGAGCACCAGCTGATTCGGATTCACGGGTTTTATCAGATAGTCGGCAATCTTGTTGCCGATAGCCTGATTCATGATGCTTTCCTCCTCGCTCTTGGTCACCATCACGACGGGCACATTCGGATCAATCTGTTTGATAAGCGCCAGCGTCTCCAGGCCGTCCAGTCCCGGCATGTTCTCGTCCAGGAAAATGATGTCGAAAGACTGTTCCCGGCAGCAGTCGATGGCATCCTGGCCGCTTATGACGGGAACAACCTCATATCCCTTCTCTTCCAGAAAAAGAATATGAGGTTTCAGCAAATCTATTTCATCATCCGCCCAGAGGATTTTGTCTTTTCTCATACTGTGTCGTATTTTTATACACTAACGGTGTGATGCCCGCATTTATTGTACGTTGCGCCCTGCGGCGATTTCCTGTATCTCCTCCAGCGTAAAACTGCCGGCGATGCAGATGACGACAAATTCCTTTTCCTCGTCAATCAGCATGATCAGTTCGCCTGCCGCAGGCAATGCCGTAAAAAGATCCTTTTTCATGATCGTCCCCCCCTTCTTTCTGCTGTGTCCGTCCCGCATGGCAGGACGAAACGGAGAACGCCGCCTCTTTTATTTCTCAGGGAACAGGGGTCAGCTTTAGCAGTATGGATTCGTGAGGTTTCAGGGAAATCGCAAAATCGGATTTGAATGTTCCCCTGTTTTCTCCATGCCACATTTCCGAAACCGAATAGACTTCTTTCGTGCCAAGCATCTGCGCATGGAAGCCTGTTTCCTGCGTGTCCGTATCATGGAGATTAAACAGCGCGACGTAGATTTCGTCTGTATTTTTGTTGCGGGAGGTTATGCATACCTTACCGTTTTCCCTGAATAGCTGGCGGACGCCGGAACTTTCCCGGTGCATTTTCAGGACTTCCTCATTTGTCAGCAATGAAAGCGTAAATTCATCATTGCCCGGAAGATCGCCGCCAAACATCAGAGGAGACTTGAACACCGTAAAGAGATTCATCAGGCAGTACTGTTCGTTTTTTGTCAGCCGGGTCATCCGTTCTTCGCCCCGTTCGCCCCGGACAGATATGCGCCCGAGCGGAATCATGTCGCAATCAGGCCACGTCCCGGGAGAGATGTATGCATACCAGTTTTGTGCGACATCCAGCAGGTGAGTGATGTCGTTCCACAGATCCCATACGTCGTCCACCATTCGCCACATGTTCGCATGTTCGCAGACATGCGATCCGTCGTTTACGGGCGTTTCTCCGGGAGAGAGGCTCAGTACGATAGACCTTCCGCACTGATCGATAGCTCTCCTGATCATTTCTATTTCCGCCTTATGGTAGGGGCGGGTAATATCATCTACCTTGATAAAATCAACGCCCCACTGAGCGTATAGTTCTATGATTGAATTATAATATTCCTGTGCTCCGGGACGGCCGGCAACGACGGTATAATTGTCGCGCAGCCATTTGCACTGGAGTTCGTTGGAATAAATAAGGTCTGCCGTTATTCCGCCGGTTCCTTTTACCGGCAATTTTTTCCGGACGGCTTCGACCGGTATGCCCCGCATGATATGGATTCCAAATTTCAATCCTTTGCGGTGGATATAGTCCGCTATTTCTTTAAATCCTTTGCCGTCTGCCGCCGAAGGAAAGCGGTTGACCGCCGGCAAATAACGTCCGTATTCGTCAAGTACATACCGGGGATCCGTCTGGTTGTATCCTCCTGCCCTGTCATTTTCCACAAACCAGCGTATGTCGACAACGATATATTCCCATCCGTACGGTTTAAGATGTGCCGCCATATAATCGGCATTGGCTTTCACTTCATGTTCTTCGACGGTAGGCCCGTAGCAGTCCCAGCTATTCCATCCCATGGGGGGAGTTTTCGCCCACTCCTTAAATTCTCCTTTCGCAAAATGTTTGACATTTTTTTGTGCCGATACGCAGGGCG
Source organism: Tannerella sp. (assembly GCA_031267485.1). Classification (GTDB taxonomy): domain Bacteria; phylum Bacteroidota; class Bacteroidia; order Bacteroidales; family Tannerellaceae; genus Tannerella. The sequence goes on along the minus strand of JAIRYY010000187.1, from coordinate 1,290 downwards.
GAAACATCAGCGCTGCTGTAAAAATACTGATAATTGAACGGTTCATGATCTATTAAAATTTGAGAATGAATATATAGCAAAAAGGGGTTCATTGTCATAACAGGAACCCCTTTTTTTTTGCAAAAATAATATTAATATCCCGGATTTTGTGCGATTCGCGGGTTTTTATCCGTTTCGCCCTTTGGAATGGGAAGCCAGTACATGTGTTTGAAGAATTTGCGTTCTTCAACCGTTTTTCCGGGAGTGTATATTTTGGTTCCGTCGGGAAGTTTCAATATCGTGATGCCGGTTACCGTTTTGTTCAGGTATTTTTCTCCCAGCCTCCAGCGACGGACATCATAGTATCTGTGCTCTTCAAAAGCGAGTTCTATGCGTCTCTCATTTCGGATTTTATCCAGCAGTTCCGTTCCCGAAACATAAACGTCGGGCATGCGCGCTCGTCTCCGTATCACGTTTAAATATTTCCGTGCATCGTCTTCATTTCCCGCCATGTGATATGCTTCCGCCAGGTTAAGGTACTGTTCTGCCAGACGGAACCAGATCCAGTTTTTGGGAGTTCTTACGTTCCAGGAATTGGGGACATAGCTTTCGTCCATGAATTTCCGCATGTTATAACCCGTGAGGGAAGTATTCCATGAATCCCCGCCGTATTTCGAGTCGCGTCCGCCGCTGGTTAACTCACTGCTGTTGGCATCCGCATCAATGAAACATTCTACTTCGCGTTCTTTCCACGGATCGCCATCGCACAGTACATACGCGTACAAACGCCGGTCGCGATTGGCGTAGGGATTTTTTTTCCGCTCCGGGTCATTCCAGTCAAATGCCGTTCCGTCATCTATCTCAAACGCATCGACAAGCTCCTGCAGAGGCGTATTGCCGCCCCACAAACCATAGCCGTTCGGGCCGTTGGTCTGGTCGATCGTGTTAATGGATTCTCCGTCCGCGCTTGTCGTTCCCTGTCTGTCGAACAGGACTTCCTCATTTCCTCCGTCGAGGAACAGCTGGGTATAATTCTGTTTGACATCGTCGCCGTAGCGGTCATACAATCCGTAGCCGCCGGCCAGGGCCTGTTCAATGCAGGTTTTTGCCGCATCCGCCGCTTTGTTCCAGCGGTTGGACGCGGGGGTCAGGTAACCGGTATGTTCACTTTCCACCTCCACATTCATCAGGTCGCTTGCGGCATATAGCAGTATTCTTGATTTCAGCGCCAGTGCGGCGATACTTGTGGCGCGTCCCTTCTCGGCGCCGGAAAAAACCGCAGGGAGTTCGGATACGGCCAGATCAAGTTCC
>JAIRYY010000179.1 GCA_031267485.1 Tannerella sp. | reverse complement strand
TTTCTACACGCCGAACGAAATTCCCATGTTTTCGCCCTGTTTGATAAGGTCGTGGTCGACGGGTACCAGTTTTGTCTTGCCGGCTACTTCGGAAAGGGGGATGGAGTCGACTTTGTCGCCCCTGATGCAAACCATGTGTCCGAAAACCTTCTGCGCAATGAGTTCGGTGGCATGGCCGCCGAGGCGCGTGGCCAGGTTGCGGTCGAAGGGCGACGGGTTTCCGCCGCGCTGGATGTATCCCAGGACGGTCGTCCGCACTTCTATGTCCGTCGTTTTCTCGATGGCGTGCGAGATGTAGTCCGACGGACTGCCTTTTTCCTTTTTCAGTCCCTCGGCGATGACGACGATTGAATAAGGTTTGCCCATGCGCGAACGCTGGAGTATTTTTTCGTTCACCCGGCCGATATCGAAGCCCAGTTCGGGAATCAGGATGACGTCCGCCCCTCCGGCCATGCCGGCGTAAAGGGCAATCCACCCGGCATGATGCCCCATGACCTCGACCACCATGACCCGTTTGTGCGAACTCGCGGTCGAATGCAGGCGGTCTATCGCTTCCGTGGCAATATTCACCGCCGTGTCGAAGCCAAAGGAAATGTCCGTCCCGTAGACGTCATTGTCAATCGTTTTCGGCACGCCGACGACGTTGAGGCCCAGCCGCATCAGTTTGCCGGCCGTTTTCTGCGTACCGTTTCCGCCGATGCAGACGATACAGTCAAGCTCCAGCTCCATGTAGTTCCGGCGTATGATTTGGGGTTTGCCGCCATCTCCCGAATCAAGTATTTTCTTGAACGGTTTTTCGCGGGAAGTGCCGAGTATCGTTCCTCCAAGATTGAGGATACCGGACAGTTTGCGTTCGTCGAACGCTTCAATATCCCCGTTCAGCAATCCGGTAAATCCGTTGTGGATACCGATGACTTCCATCCCGTAATGCAGGATTGCAGATTTCCCGACGCCGCGGATTGTCGCATTTATTCCCGGACAGTCGCCGCCGGAGGAAAGGATTCCTATTTTCATGAGCAAAAAATATTTTGAATGTTCCGCAGGAACGGAACAGGCGCATCCACCCGCCCGTTTATGGGCGTCCTGCGGTTGCGTCGGCATTTGCGGGTTCCACCAGTTCTCTGGGGTGAAGCCACTTGTTCTTTTTTCTTTTTATCACATCGCTGTTCCCGAAACAGGGAGCGGATACGGTAAAGACAAGAATCATCAAAAAAACACCTTTAACTGCTTTCATATTATCATATTTTTAAATTACGCGGCAAAGGTCGCTATAATAATGCATACAATCCAAATAAAATAACATGTTTTATAGCAAGCGGACGAATCAATAAAGGCACGCGAATGGGGGAAAGACTTTTTAACAGTCAACAATAATAGGCCAAATGTGATATAAAGACAAAAATAATGCCTAATTTTGCGCAGTTTTCAATGTAATTTTTCCCTTATTCTCCTGTATGGATATTATAACTAAAACGATAGCGCCCATATTCTCCGCAAGGCAACGACAGATTGAGTCGTTCGGCCAACAAATGGCGGACATTCAGCACAGACAATTGTTACAGCTCCTGCGAACGGCCGGAAACACGGAATGGGGCAGGAAATACGGCTTCCGGGACATCGCCGGATACGCCGACTTCCGCGAGCGCGTTCCCGTGTCCGTTTATGAAAGCCTGCAGCCGTTCATCGAACGAATGATTAACGGCGAAAAAAACATCCTCTGGCCGTCCGTCGTCAGATGGTACGCAAAAAGCAGCGGCACGACAAACGACCGCAGCAAATACATCCCCGTCACGTGCGAAATACTGGGGAAGTGTCATTACCAGGGGGGATTCGACACCGTCGCACTGTACCTGCGCAACAACCCCGAAACGCGCTTTTTCTCGAAAAAGGGACTGATTCTGGGCGGGAGCCACAGCCCCTCGGCTATCAACGGGAAAGCGCACTGCGGAGACCTCTCGGCCGTCCTGCTGCAGAACCTGAACCCGCTCGTCAACCTCATCCGCGTCCCGTGCCGGAAGATTATACTCATGGACGAATGGGAATCCAAAATAAACGCGATCGTAGAAAGCACGCTGAGCAGGGACATCGCAAGCATCTCCGGGATACCGTCCTGGATGCTCGTGCTCATCAAAGCCGTCCTCGAAAGAGCGGGAAAGGAAACGATTTACGAAGTATGGCCGAATCTGGAAGTGTTTTTTCACGGCGGAGTAGGCTTCGAGCCGTACCGCGCCCAGTACGAGAAACTGCTGCCCGACGGACGGATGCATTACATGGAGACCTACAACGCGTCCGAAGGCTTCTTCGGCATACAGGACGACCCGGCGGACAAAAGCCTGCTGCTGATGCCCGACTACGGCATTTTTTACGAGTTTATCCCGATGAGCGAACTGTCGGCGTCCGGCAACCCGAAAACGATTCCGCTCGAAGACGTCCGCGTGGACGAAAACTACGCGATGGTCATTTCCACGGCAGGCGGCCTGTGGCGCTATCTCATCGGCGACACGGTACGTTTCACCTCCCTCTTTCCGCACAAATTCACGATTACCGGCCGGACAAAACTTTTCATCAACGCTTTCGGCGAAGAACTGATGATCGACAACGCGGAAAAAGGCATACACCGGGCATGCCGTGAAACCGGCGCCACCGTCAGAGCGTACACCGCCGCGCCGCTGTTTATCCTCGAGAGCGGGAAAGGACGCCACCAGTGGCTAATCGAATTTGAAAAGCCGCCGCAATCCCTCGACGGATTCGCAACCGCCCTGGACAGGGCGCTCAAACAGCTGAACTCCGATTACGACGCCAAGAGATACAAGGGAATCTCCCTGCTGAAACCCGAAATCATACCGGCAAGGGAAAACCTGTTTTACGACTGGCTCAAGGAACAGGGCAAGCTGGGCGGACAACACAAAGTGCCATGCCTGTCCAACAGCCGCGACTTAATCGACAAACTGCTGGCAAGAAACAGTTAAAGCTCATGCAATATAAAACAGTCACAGACGCCCACCGGCATACGGACGCCGCCATATCCATGTTTCCCGCGGAAAAAGGCGTGTCGGAATACCAGCTGACCGTTCAAGTCACGGAGAAGGGGCTCGCCTTTTCCGAACAGCTGAAGTCGGCCTTCGCCTCTTTCGGGGAGATCCGCAAAAATGTCCTGCAAGATGATGCGACAGTCGTCTTCCTGCGCATTTTCCTGAGCGACGCCGCCAATCAGGCGTGCCTCCTGCAGGATTATCTGCCCGGAGGAGGGAATAACCGCCGCATTTCGATCATCGAACAGCCTCCGCTGAACGGCGCCAAAATAGCCCTGTGGGCATATCTGCAGACCGGCGTGGACGTTTCGGAGCATCACGGCCTCTCCTGCGTGCGGCACGGGAAATACCTGCACCTGTGGAAAGCGACAGCCACCGCCGCCGAACCGGGAAACGATGCGGAAAAACAGATGAACACGCTGCTGAAAGACTACATCGCGCAACTTGGGGAACACGGCTGCACGCTTGCCGGAAACTGCCTCCGCACATGGATTTTCGTGCAGAACGTCGACGTAAATTACGCCGGCGTGGTAAAGGCGCGGCGGGAACTCTTCGCCGAAAACGGACTTACCGAAAAGACGCACTACATCGCAAGCACAGGCATAAACGGCCGTCATGCCGACCCGAAAGCCGTCGTCATACTCGATTCCTACGCCGTCAGAGGACTCGACCCCGGACAGGTCCGGCATTTGCACGCCAGAACTCACATGAGTCCCACGTCCGAATATGGCGTAACGTTCGAGCGCGGGACCTGCATACGCTACGGCGACCGCCGGCACGTGCTCATCTCCGGCACGGCCAGCATAGACCGCAACGGCGACATCGTCCACGACGGCGACATCGGCGGCCAGACAGCCCGCATGATCGAAAATGTCGAGGTGCTGCTCCGCGAAGCCGGATGCGCCGCCGCCGACATCGCCCATATAACCGTCTACCTGCGCGACCCGGCCGACCATACCGTCGTCCGACCCCTCATCGAAAACCGTTTCCCGGGAATACCGAAACTGATTGTCCTGGCCCCGATATGCCGTCCGGGATGGCTCGTCGAAATGGAATGTTTCGCCATCGCAAAAGACAGCAATCCGGAATTTGAACCGCTGTAGATTTTGGCGTTTTCTACCGACACATTCCGTCCCTCACGGGACGGGGTGGGACAGGCCGCCGCCCTGTCATTGTAGAGACGCGATTAATCGCGTCTCTACGCGGGATATTTTTATGGATTGGATTTCCCGTCATTGCGAAACCCCTCCCCAGCTTCGCCGGAAAAAAAAGGAAAAAAGACGAAAAAAACGGCTCGTTAATATACGGATAATAAGCGTCTCTATTTTTCGTCATTGCGAGATCCCACCCCAGCTTCGCCGGAAAAAAAAGGAAAAAAGACGAAAAAAAACGGTTCGTTAATATACGGATAATAAGCGTCTCTATCTTTCGTCATTGCGAGCGCAGCGAAGCAATCCAGGCACAGGCAAGACCCTGGATTGCTTCGCTGCGCTCGCAATGACGGGGAGGGAGGGGTTATTTGTCTTCATAATGGCCGGAGGCGGATACTGTATATACTGTTACTGTTAAATCATTAACCGTGTACCGGAGCCTGTTTTTGCGGTCTAATCTCCGGGACCACATGCCTTGTATGTATCGCATCTGTTCGGGCTGGCCTGTTCCTGTATACGGATGTTCCGAGAGTTTGGTGAATAGCTGTTCGACTTTTCGTATTAAGGCTTTGTTTCCCGATTTGTGGATGAGCCTTAATTGTTTCCGGGCTTCTTCGGTAAACCATTATTGTATACTTGACCATATATCATCTATGTTTGCTACTTCAACGGTTCTGCCGAGACGGATGTCTTCCAGGCCTCTTTGAATGGCTTTCAGCTCTTCTTTTGAGGGGATTTCGTCTTTATTGACTACCTGGAGATTTATCGGGTTACCGTTTTTGCGCGCAATCAGTACGGTTTCCTTTTCTGCCATGTCAAAATATTTTTTTTGATTGGCTCTGAATTCTCTTGTTGTTATGACTAACATTTTTTTTTGCAAAGTTAGGGTGTTTTTTTTTATTTGCAAGCGGGATTTTGGTTCAAAAAAAAAGGGAGGGGAAACCGAAATGGTTTTCCTCCCTTTTCCTCAATAATATTATGACACTACAGTTAATTGAAAACTTTGTATGTCCTGCCGTTCAACTTGACGAGGTAGATGCCTTTTGGCAGATCGGACAGGGTGACGTTTCCACTGACGGCTTTTGCTTTCTGGAGCTGGCCGGTGATGGAATAGATCTGGAGCTGGCCGGGGGTGGCGGCTTTGATGTAGAGCTGGCCTCCCGATGCCCAGACGGCGTCTTTGACGATGAGCAGGTTTCCGGTTCCGTCTCCGCCCTCATTGCTTTCGGTTGTTGCGGCGTATCCCACTTTTACGGTTATGTTGTGGAAGACTTTGGAGATGGTTACGTTCCATTTGCCGGCGGCGGTCGCCTCTATTTTTATTCCCTTGTCAATGGCGTAAACGGGATCCACTATGAGGTTGCCATCAAGCTGGGGATCGAGATATACTCCTGCTTCCAGGGTTTTTTCGGGGTCGCCGGAGACTTCAAAAGTAAAATCCTTATAGATGTTTACATATTGAGGTATGCCCGCATAGGGATATGTTGCCAATCCTTCTTCGGCAAGGATTTTTACCGCGCGCGAGATGGTCGGATAGGCGTTGCCCGATCCCGGATTGTTCGATACTTCTTCTGCTACCCAGATATCATATTCGATCCTGTCTTTAACGATCGTATCAGTGTTGCTCGTCTGTACAAGGGAATATTTCTCAAGCAGGGGCGTAATGTCCACGATGTATTTGTATGTGGCAATGCCCGTACCATCCGTAAACTGGGTCTTATCCGTAACAGAATCCGGTAATAACAAATCTTCCACTAAAATTTCAGCATTTTTTCCGGTTACAATTCTTCTTTTCAGGAATGGAATAAAATCTTTCCCTTTTTCATAAGATAATCTTATGGTAAACTCATGATAATATTTATCACCGGGGTTAATAGCCCAATTTTCAAGAGTTGGAGTTTGGTAAGAGTTATTATAGGTAAAAGTATTAGATTCTTTTCTTATATCTCTTCCCTGTAGTCCATACGGGTCTTGTTGTCCCAATGACCATACATATGTAGAACCATCAGGCAGAGGCTCAACATCATAAGCTCTATACGTAATTCCCGGATTTCTCCATGAAAGTATGCCGGGACTCCAGTCACT
>JAIRYY010000115.1 GCA_031267485.1 Tannerella sp. | reverse complement strand
ATAGCCAATCAGAACGTCGACAACGGTTACATCCGCTATCATGCGCGCCTTCTCGACAAAAAGGAAAGCGGTTCATGCATAGGTTCCTGCTGCGAGGGTCAGGGGACGCGCCTGTACGGTATGCTGCCGGAGTTCATCTACAAGATAGCCGCCGACGGCCTTTACGTCGACCTGTTCAACGAATCGACCATCCGGTGGGAGCAGAACGGTAAAACGCTGTCCCTGCATCAGCATACCGCTTTCCCGTCGACGCCGGACGTGAAGCTGCACCTCGAACTCGACGGCACGGCCGCGAGCAAAATCCGCATCCGCGTGCCGTCGTGGGCAGCCTCCACGATGAACATCTCCGTGAACGGCAAGCGGGTCGCTTCGGGCAAACCGGGCGCCTACGTAACCCTCAACCGCACATGGAAAAGCGGCGACGAAATCAGTTTCACGCTGCCGATGAGCTTCCGCCTGACGAAATACGTCGGCGTCACCGAAGATTTTTGCGGAAAAGAAACGTATGCCCTGGAATACGGCCCGATACTGATGGGCCTTTCCGGCGAAGCGGTCAAAAACGGTATCGTGAACCTCCCGTTTACCGTCAGCGAACTGACGGCCAAACTGAAACCCGTGGCCGGCAAACCGTCGCATTTCAGCATCGAGGGCGACGGCCGCCAGTTGGAATATGTACCCTATTACGGGATTATGAACAATCAATCATTCACCTGCTATCCGTTTTTCGCGGAAAAGAAATAAAAGTCTCAAAAAAACCTCTTCCGCCGTCATTGCGAGCGAAGCGAAGCAATCCAGGCACAGGCTACGACCTGGATTACTTCGCTACGCCCGCAGGCGACGGGGCTCGCAATGACGGAACAGGTCTTTTGAAACACCCCTCTCCCTTTAACAAAATAAGTTAACATATTTTGCGGTTATTATTTTCCGCACTATCTTTGCCGCCTGAATCCAGAGATATTAAAAATCCGAATGATAAAAATTGATTATATTTTTGAAAGTAGCTGGGAAGTTTGCAATAAGGTTGGCGGGATATACACGGTTCTGTCGTCGAAAGCCCATACGTTGAAAAACGATTTTGACGACCGGGTCATCTTTATTGGTCCTGACCTGAACAACAGTCCGAACGATTTCAAGGAAGACAGCACGCTCTTCGGCGACTGGAAAAAAGCGTTGCCGGAAAATCTTAACGTCAGGACGGGACGCTGGCAGGTGCCCGGCAAGCCGGTAGCCATACTGGTTTCGTACCGAACGTTTTTCGACAGGAGGGATGCTCTTTATTATGATATGTGGGACGACTTTCGCGTCAACTCGTCGCATGCATACGGCGATTACGACAATTCGTGCATCTTCGCCTATGCCGTGGGACTGGTCATCGAAAACTTTTACAGGTTCTACCGCCTGACCGGCAAAAGGGTAGCCGCCGTGTTCAACGAATGGATGCTTGGGATGGGCGCCCTGTACGTGCAAAAACACCTGCCCGCCGTCGCCACGCTGTTCGTGACGCATGCCACGACAACCGGACGCTCGATTGCGGGCAACAACAAACCCCTCTACAGCTGCCTCCAGTCGTACGACGGCGACCGGATGGCCAGGGAACTCAACGTGGAAGCGAAACATTCGCTGGAGAAACAGACCGCTATGCACGTGGACTGCTTCACGACCGTGAGCCATATCACGGCCATGGAATGTAAGCAGTTGCTGGGCAGAGCGCCGGATGTGATTACGCCCAACGGCTTCGAAAAGGATTTTGTGCCCGGCGGCGGGTTATACGCGGAAAAGCGGGACAGAGCGCGCAAAAAACTCATGCTTGTGACGGAAAAACTGACCGGCCGGCCGGTCGGCAGCGACGCTTTCCTCGTTGCCACAAGCGGACGGTACGAATATAAAAACAAGGGCATCGACGTCTTCATCGACACGATGAACGCCCTCCGCAAAACGGCGGAAAACCGGCGCGAAACGGTTGCTTTCATCATGGTGCCGGCATGGGTTTACGCCGCGAGGGCAGACCTGAAATTTGTCCTCGAAAACGGTTGCGACATGACCGCCCCCATGCAGACGCCGTTCCTGACACACTGGATCAACGGGATGAAAGACGACTGCGTGATGAATTATCTCTATTCATCCGGTTTCACAAATTCAGCATCCGAAAAGCTGAGGATTATCTTCGTGCCCTGCTATCTCGACGGCAATGACGGGATTTTCAACCTGCCGTATTACGACCTTCTCATCGGGATGGATGCCACGGTTTTCGCATCCTGCTACGAACCCTGGGGATACACGCCCATGGAAAGCGTCGCGTTCGGCGTGCCTGCCGTGACGACAGACCTTGCCGGTTTCGGAATATGGGCGCGTACGGCCGTATCGGGCAATGACATAAAAGAGGGCGTGGCCGTCGTCGAACGCACGGACGACAACTATTTCGACGCTGTCGGCAACATTGCCGGCGCGCTGTCGGCGCTTATGGACGCAGACGCGCAGGCGGTACGCGACCGCTGCTTCCGCCTTGCCGCACAGGCGGAATGGAACAGGTTTATAACATACTACTACGAAGCATTTGAGACTGCTTTCTCGAATGTGGAAAAAAGAAACGGAAAATAAAACATCAGGAACTTACAATTATTACATATCTTTGTAGACTAAAAATATGAGCGTATGAAAATTTTATCAACCAACTCAAACGAACCAATCTGGAGAGATACCTTTCCCCATTCGAAACTTCCCGAAAAGCTGGAAATACTCCACGAAATCGCCACAAACCTGTGGTGGGTCTGGAATCATGAAGGCGCCAAGATTTTTGGCGAGATTGACTCAAAACTGTGGAAAGAAACAGAAGGCAACCCTATATTACTGCTGCAGAAACTGTCGGGCAAACGGATGAGGGAGATTATGGACGACAGGGAAATGATGGCCAAAATAGAATATGTTTACGGCCTGTTCAGGGCGTACACGGACGTTAAGCCGGATTCGAAAAGGCCCTCAATCGCCTATTTCAGCATGGAATACGGCCTGACAAACGTATTGAAAATATATTCGGGCGGCCTCGGCATACTCGCCGGCGACTATCTCAAGGAAGCCAGCGACTGCAATATCGACCTTGTCGCCGTGGGGCTGCTTTACCGCTACGGCTATTTCACGCAGTCGCTCTCGATGGACGGACAGCAAATCGCAAACTATGAGGCGCAGGATTTTTCAAAACTTCCCATAACACAGGCGCTGGCGCCCGACGGCTCGCCGCTGACGCTCGAAGTCCCCTTCCACGACCGCTCCGTTTATACGCATATCTGGAAAGTGAACATCGGGCGCATCCCCATGTATCTGATGGATACGGACATACCGGAAAACAGCGAATGGGACCGCCCCATTACCCACCAGCTGTACGGAGGCGACTGGGAAAACCGCATGAAGCAGGAATATCTGCTGGGTATCGGGGGAATCCTGCTGCTGGACAAACTGGGAGTGAAAAAGCAGGTATACCACTGCAACGAAGGCCATGCCGCGTTCCTCAACGTGCAGCGCCTGGTCAATTACATCGAAAACGACAAACTGGAATTTAACGAGGCGCTCGAAGTCGTGCGCGCGTCATCCCTGTATACCGTACACACGCCCGTACCGGCCGGACACGACTATTTCGACGAAACGCTGTTCGGCAAATACCTGGGACATTTCCCGTTCCGCCTGGGCATCTCGTGGCAGGAATTTATTGACATGGGACGCACGAACCCGGGAAGCGACGAGAAGTTCTGCATGAGCACATTCGCCCTCAACACCTGCCAGGAAGCCAACGGCGTGAGCTACGTGCACGGCAAGGTCTCGCAATCCATGTTCTCCCCGATGTGGAAAGGTTACTTCCCCGAAGAACTGCACGTCGGTTACGTGACGAACGGCGTCCACCTGCCGACGTGGATGGCGACGGAATGGAAAAAATTCTGCTACGGAAAGTTCGACAGGGAGTTCATCCGCGATCAGTCGAACAAGGAGATATGGAGGCATATCCAGAAATCGTCCGACGAGGAAGTGTGGAACATACGCAAGACGCTTAAAAAGAAACTTATCGACTACATAAAAGCCCAGTATACGGAAAGCTGGCTTAAAAACCAGGGCGACCCGTCGAAAGTGGTGACCATTCTCGACCGCATAAACCCGAACGCGCTGCTCCTGGGCTTCGGACGCCGTTTCGCGACCTACAAACGCGCGCACCTGCTGTTTACCGACCTCGACCGCCTGGCCAAAATCGTGAATAACGAACAGTATCCCGTACAAATCGTGTTCACGGGAAAAGCGCACCCGGCCGACGGCGGCGGACAGGGACTGATAAAGCATATCGTGGAAATATCGCGCCGCCCGGAATTTCTCGGCAAAATCATCTTCCTCGAAAACTATGACATGCGTCTTGCCCGGCGCCTGATATCCGGCGTCGACGTGTGGATTAACACGCCCACCCGTCCGCTCGAAGCTTCCGGCACGTCCGGCGAGAAAGCCGAAATGAACGGCGTGCTGAACCTTTCGGTACTCGACGGCTGGTGGTACGAAGGTTATCGCGAAGGCGCGGGATGGGCGCTCACCGAAAAGCGCACGTACGACAACCAGCAGTATCAGGACCAGCTCGACGCGGCAACCATCTACCACCTGCTGGAAGATGAAATCATCCCCCTGTACTTCGCAAGGAACAGCAAGGGATATTCGCCGGAATGGATTCAGTATATCAAAAATTCGATGTCGCAGATAGCGCCCGACTATACGATGAAGCGCATGATGGACGACTACTTCGAACGGTTCTACAACAAACTGGCCGCCCGCTCCGCCATGCTTGCAAAAAACCGTTTCGCCGAAGCCATCAACATGGCAAACTGGAAAAAGGAAGTAGCGGCTCACTGGGATTCCTTTCAGGTGGAATCGTTCAACTACGATCCCCGGGTGTTTCAGCCGACGATAGGCGAAGAATACACGGTCGAAATCGTCATAAACCGCAAGGACCTCAGAAGCAGGCTGGGCGTGGACCTCGTATACACGCGCGACAATCCCGAAAATCACCGGACGGAATTTGTCCTCTCGGAAACTTTCCAGCTGGTAAGGGAAGACGGCCCAAGACTCTTTTTCGAACTGAAACGCACGGCGCAGGAACTCGGACACCTGAAAGCCGGTTTCCGCATATACCCCTGCAACGATAATCTGCCTCACCGCATGGATTTCGCATACGTGCGCTGGGTGCAGTCGTAAAACCCTATAATATCCCGAACAGCGCTATGAAAAAAATACTGATATTCCTCTTGACGGTGTCTTCCGGCATCCTGTCGTGTACGGGCAGCGAGCCTGTAAAACTGAAAGTGGCTACATACAACCTGCGGATGGACACGCCGTCGGACAGCGCCAACGCCTGGCCGTACCGCCAAGAGGCCGTCAAGGCGCTGATACGCTATCACGATTTCGACCTGGTCGGGACGCAGGAGGGATTCCTCCATCAACTGCAGGGCGTCTGCGAATTGCCCGGATATGCGTATACCGGCGCGGGACGCAACGACGGAAAAGACGCCGGCGAACATTCCGCCATCCTCTACAAAAAGGATAAATTTACGATTGTCGATTCCGGTGATTTCTGGCTGAGCGAGACGCCCGACCGGCCAGGACTGGGCTGGGACGCGACATGCTGCAACCGAATCTGTTCCTGGGCGCGGTTCCGCGAAAACGGGAGCGGCGCCGAATTTTACTTCTTCAACGTACACTTCGACCACGAAGGCGTAACGGCGCGCAGGGAATCCGGCCAGCTGATGATCCGGAAAATCACGGAGATTGCCGGCAACGCCCCCGTAATAGCCACCGGCGACTACAACTCGACGCCCGAAACGGAACAGATACAGGCGCTCTCATCATTCCTGCACGACTCGCGCAGCGTGACCGAACAGCCTCCATACGGCCCGGAAGGCACGTTCAACAGCCGCTTTTCCAACCCCATAGGAAAGCCCCGCATCGATTACATTTTCGTAAACGACGCTTTCCGCGTTCACCGCTACGCCGTCCTGACCGACTACCGCGAATACCCCTACTACCCCTCCGACCACCAGCCGGTAGTCACGGATTTATACCTCAAATGACCTGTATCCGGGACGCAACCGGACATGCCGAAGCACGTTTTGACTTCTGATAAAAACGAAGCAGATTACGCCATGATTATGTAAAGCAGACGGAATATCACTCACCTTTATACATCAACAAAGTGCTAAGTATATAGGTTACATGTAAAAAAAAATACCATATTCATGGCATTTCCGATACAGTAATAAGTTATGACCTTTGCGACATCAAAAAATGTCTTTTTTATAAATAAAAATAATATGTTCTCTGTTGATAAAAAATATACCTCCTGTTTTGAATTAATTATTCCGGGAACGGCATATTAACATTAATATCTCCAGCCACAAAATTTATATCCGGCGCGATGCATTATAATATATACTATGCTCGGCTATAAATTACGTTATCAAAAAGTTGAAATTTGAGGTTTAGAAGCGAATTTAATTCTGCTTCAGATTTTTTGTTTTTAATATTTTCCAAGCAATTATCCCCCAATGCCCATTAGCCGGATTGAGCATATTGCGTTTCGATTCTTTCGCAGAGTTTACTAATCCAATTACGCCGATTCATGTGCAGCGCCATACTTACATCTTTTTCAAAATCGAAACGCCACCCCATGATGTGCTCTCTTTGTCTACAAATTTTATTACTGTTTTCTGCATTATATTCTGTTTTTGGGCGGCAAATTTACACAATTAATGAAATATACTATCGTCTATCTCAATATATTATGAACCGTATTTTCTAATGAACACCATTAGAAAATTCTTGCTGTTCAAGGGTGCAAATCACTTAATGGACATTTTGGGGTAATAAGCCAGACAAAAGGATAGAGATAATTTCCCTTTCATGACAGAGATTCAACGACATTCGGCCGGCCTCTTAGAATCGCAAAACGGGTTTGACGGTTATGCCCGCATGTGAATCGTCGAAAGCTTTTTCAATGTCTTTGAAGTCGTAGAATTTTACGAATTTATCGACCGGCAGTTTGCCTTCCCTGTAATATCCCGCCAGTTCGGGAATGAACGTTTGCGGATCTGATCCGCCTTCGGTCAGCCCCGAAAGCGTCACGCTCGGGTTCAGGAGACAGGCTTCAAGCGGAAGACTGACCGTTTCCGGGCCTGTGACGCTGAGCAGGACGGCTGTGCCTTCGCGCCGCAGGCATCCCAGCGCCTGAAGCGTGACCTCTGCCATGCCCGACGATTCCACGCTGTTGTGGGCGCCTCCCCCGGTGATTCTTTTTATTTCGGCAACGGGATCGGTCTCTTTGCCGTTGACGGTGTGCGTGGCTCCCGATTCCTTTGCGAGTTCAAGTCTCGAAGCCACCGTATCCACTCCTATGATTGTGCCGCATCCCGCGATTGCAGCCGCCATAATCGCGCTCATCCCCACGCCGCCGCATCCGAACACGGCAATGGACGAGCCTTTCTTCGGCT
>JAIRYY010000013.1 GCA_031267485.1 Tannerella sp. | reverse complement strand
CAACACGATGGAAAAACTCTATCTCTCCCTGCGCGACGAAACGCCCGAAATCACGGTGGATCCCGCCGTCCGCGAACGCGCCGTCAGACCAATCCTGCGCATGCTTGAACTCTCGTAATAATGATAGAGCGTGATTACATAATGCGTATTTTGCAGGAATTTTTTAATGCGATTGCAAAATTGATACGGGTGAATCTGGACGACCCGGATACGTCGCGCATGCAGGAGCGTTTCGATGACATGTACAGGCAGTTTTTCCGTCGTCCGGCGGAGCATTTTTACGGGACGGAGAAGGAAATTATACTGGATAACCTGAAACAGGAAGGACGGAGCGAACGCGATATGTTTGCGCGGATGGAGATGCTTTCCGAGCTGCTGTACCGGGACGGGCTTGTCAAAAAGAGTATTCCCGAAAGATGCATGCTCCTCGAAAAATCGCTTTACCTGCTTGAATACCTGGATCGCCACAGCCGTACCTTTTCCTGGGAACGAAACCTGAAGATGAACGATGTACGGAAAATATTGACTGAATTTGATTATTAAATATATGTAAGTATGAAACTGAAAGTTTTTTTATGCTGCCTGTCGTATGTGGCTTGCGCCTCCGTGACGGCTCATGCTGATGAAGCGAGGTTATTGCGTTTTCCTTCAACAAACGGAACGGAAATAGTGTTTACCTGTGCCGGCGACCTGTATAAGGTTCCGGTAAACGGAGGCGAAGCGAAGCGTCTTACTTCGCATGCCGGATATGAAATGTTCCCCCGCTTCTCGCCCGACGGCGGGACGATTGCGTTCACAGGCCATTACGACGGCAATACGGAAGTTTACACGATCCCGTCCGGGGGCGGCGAACCTCTGCGGCTGACCTATACCGCAACGAATCAGCGGGACGACCTGGGCGACCGCATGGGGCCTAATAACATCGTGATGTGCTGGACGGTGGACGGGAACGGCGTCGTTTACCGCAACCGCATAAGCAGCGGTTTCGACGGACGACTGTTCATCGCCGGTAAAGACGGCGGCCTTTCACGCGCCATTCCCCTGCCGGAAGGCGGCTTCTGCAGCTATTCGCCCGACGGTCGGAGGCTGGCCTACAACCGCGTGATGCGCGAGTTCCGCACCTGGAAGTACTACCGTGGCGGCATGGCCGACGACGTATGGATTTACGACGAGGCGAAAAAGAGCGTCGAAAATATAACGGACAACGATGCCCAGGACATCTTCCCGATGTGGGTGGGGGAGGAGATTTATTTCCTTTCCGACCGCGACCGCAGGATGAATGTCTTTGTTTACAATACCGTGACGAAAGCGACGGCAAAGGTTACGGATTTCAGGGATTATGACGTGAAATTCCCGAGCACAAACGGCCGGCTGATCGTCTTCGAGAACGGCGGCTATATCTACAAACTGGATCCGGCGACGAAGAAAGCGGAAAAGGTGAACATCATCCTTGCGTCGGACAATGTATATGCCCGCAGCGAGACGAAGGACGGCGGCAAATACCTGACGGCGGCAAGCCTTTCGCCCGACGGCAAACGGGTTGCGGTTACGGCGCGCGGCGAGATTTTCAACGTCCCCGCAGAGCAGGGGGTGACAAAGAACATGACGCGCACGCCCGGCGCTCATGAACGCTCCGCCGCCTGGTCGCCCGACGGCCGGCATGTCGCGTATGTCTCGGACGTTTCCGGCGAAACGGAACTTTACATACAGCCTGCCGGTGGCGGCGAGGCCGTCGCGCTGACAAAAAACAACGATACTTATATCCGCACGTTTGAATGGAGCCCGAACAGCGGCTACATCGTTTACGCCGACCGCAAAAACCGGCTTGTCCTCTTGAACGTCTCGAATAAGAGCAAGACCGTCGTCGTGCAGGATCCCGTCGGAGCGCCGCGCGGAGCGACGTTTTCGCCCGACAGCAAGTGGCTGACCTACACGCGCGAGGCGTCCAATGAATTTTCCGTCGTATACGTCTACAATCTTGCGGAAAAGAAAGAATATGCCGTCACCGACCGCTGGTACAACTCCGGCTCGCCGGCGTTCAGCGCGGACGGGCAGTATCTTATTTTCAGTTCCTCCCGCGATTTCAATCCCATATATGGTTCAAAGGAATGGAATCACATCTACCAGCAGGGATCGGGCGTCTATTTTGCCCTGCTGAAGAAAGACGCTCCGTCGCCATTCATTCAAAAGGACGATGGCGCTGCCGAAGCGAAAAAGGTGGAAGTGAAAGTTGAGGAGGGAAAGAAGAAAGATGACAAGAAGGACGACGGCAAGGCCAGGGATATAGTCATTGACGTCGACGGCCTTTCCGACCGCATCCTGAAAATCCCGGCAAGTACGGGTTCCTACGGCAATTTTTACGCCGACGGCAACCGGGTTTATTATGTGCGCAACGGCTCCACGTACGTCTACGACCTGGAGAAGAAGAAAGAGGAACCCGTCGCCGAGGGCGCCCGCATGTGGGTGGAACCGGGAGGCAAAAAAGCCGGATTCTTCAAGGGCGGACAGGTGTATGTGACCGACATACCCTCCGGCAGGGCGAACCTTGACCGGGCCGTCAGCCTGGCCGGTATGAAGATTAAAACGGACTATCCGCAGGAATGGGCGCAGATTTTCGACGAGGCATGGCGCGTGTTCCGCGACGGCTTTTATGTTGAAAACATGCATGGCGTGGACTGGAAGGCAATGAGGGAGAAGTACGCCGCGCTTGTCCCGTACATAAAAAACCGCCTCGACCTCAATTACGTGATTGGCGAGATGATTGGCGAGCTTAATTGCGGTCATGCCTATATCTCCACCGGCGAGATGGAACGTCCGGCGCGCATAAAGACAGGCCTCCTGGGGGCTGCGGTGTCGCGCGACGCGAGCGGATTCTTCCGCCTGGAAAAGATTTACCGGGGCGAGACCTGGAGCCAGTCGCTGCGTTCGCCGCTGACGGAGCCGGGCATTGATGCGAAAGCGGGCGATTTTATTGTTGCCGTCGACGGTATCCCGGCAAACAGCGTGAATGACCTGTACGCCCTGCTTGCCGGAAAGGCGAATGTCCCGACGGAGCTTTCGCTCAACAGCGCCGCCTCGCTGAACGGAGCCAGAACGGTCGTCATCCTCCCTCTCGACGAGGAATATTCGCTGATTCACCACCAGTGGGTAAAGGATAACATCGAAAAGGTAGACAAAGCCTCGAACGGCAAGATAGGCTATATTTATATCCCCGACATGGGCGCGGAGGGCCTGAATGAGTTTGCGCGCTACTTCTACCCTCAGCTTGACAGGGAGGGTCTGATTATCGACGACCGCGCCAACGGAGGCGGCAACGTCTCCCCGATGATACTCGAACGCCTTGCCCGCGAACCTTACCGCATGACGATGTATCGCGGAAGCACGCGCAACGGTACGATTCCCGACGCCGTGCAGGTCGGCCCGAAAGTATGCCTCGTCAACAAATATTCCGCCTCCGACGGCGACCTGTTCCCCTGGGGTTTTCGCGCGCTTGGCCTCGGCAAACTGATAGGCGCCCGTACCTGGGGCGGAATCGTCGGCATCAGCAGTTCGCTGCCCTTTATCGACGGAACGGACATCCGCGTTCCGTTCTTCACGAGCTATAACATGGACGGCGAATGGATCATCGAAAACCACGGAGTAGACCCCGACATAGAGATAGATAACGACCCGGTAAGGGAGTGGAACGGCGAAGACCAGCAGCTTGACCGTGCAATCGAAGAGGTCATGAAAGACCTGAAGACCCGCAAGCCCCTGCCCAAAACCCCCGCCCCGCGCGTGTGGAACAAATGACCGGGCTTGTTACCCCGCAGGCGTTGGCCCCGCAGGATATTTTTGTGCATTGTATTTCTCCCGTCATTGCGACGAAGGAAGCAATCCAGGTTGTCGCCTGTGCCTGGATTGCTTCGTTCCTCGCAATGACGGGAAGGGAGACTGCGATGAATAGCAATGCACATAACCATGCCGCATGAAGTATAACAGAAGATGCCTTCCCGCAGCTTGCATGGAGCCTGTTACCCCCGGTAAATCCCTTCCTGCAAGTTGCATGAAGCCTGTTACCCCCGGTAAATACCTTCCTGCAAGTTGCATGAAGCCTGTTACCCCCGGTAAATCCCTTCCCGCAAGTTGCAGGAAGCCTGTTACCCCCGGCAAATACCTTCCCGCAAGTTGCATGGGGCCTGTTACCCCCGGTAAATCCTTTCCTGCAAGTTGCGTGGAGGAAAGGTATGAAGCGAACCTCCCGCGAAGAAACGTTTTCCGGTCTGTATTCGTGCGGTCAGAGATTATGGTATGGCGAGACCCCACCCCGGCATCGCCGGGGAAAAGAGGGAAAAGACGAAAAAAACGGCTCGTTAATATGCCGATAATAAGCGGCTCTATTTTTCGCCAGTAAGCGGAGCGACGCAATCCAGGCACAGGCGTAACCCGGATAGCGTCGTTCCCCCGCAACGACGGAGGAATAGACCCTTTGCACAATGGTTCCTTATACAGGTATAATATTCACTAATCACTAATCATTAATTCACTAATCACTAATTTACATCAATTAAAATGAAAGCAATTTTATCAGTCATTGCAGCGCTGCTGCTGATGCGGCCTGCGGGAATCACGGCGCAGGTTGCCGACCTCGACGGGGGGCCTATGGGCATCGAACGGGTCGCCATGTGCGTGGGGTCGCCCATTCCGTACATCTCGGATTCGTCGAGGACTAACAGGCCGAACTGGGTACAGATTGATCTCGGCGGCACGTACCCCGTCGAAGCGGTGAAACTCTATCCCTATTTCCAGGACACGGGCGATATTGGCGCCCATTCCCACAACTTTCCCTGCCGTTTCCGTATCGACGTCTCCGGCGATGCCACGTTTGCCGACAGTCATACGGTGACGGATCAGACAAAGCTCGATTTCATTGGTTACCCGCTGGAAATAAAAACCTGGCGGCTGCCACAGCCCGTGCAGGCGCGTTACGTGAGGCTCACGGTCGTCCGGCCGGAGATATTCGAGCTCTGGCGTTTTGAAGTAATCTCCGGCGGACGCGACGTCGCCGAAGGCAAAACCCTTTCCGATTCCGAAAAGGGCAATCTCGGACAGCATTACCTGCTGCGTCCGCCACGTCCCGCCGGCGAAAACGTGTGGTTCGACCACCCCGAACAGGTCACCGCGCCGGAGACGTGGAAACCCGTAAAAGCCCCGCTGAGCACACCGCGCGGCGGAATCACCGTCGGCGGACTGTTCCGCCAAACGTTCGACAAAAACATCCATTACCTGTTGAACTCGTTCAGCGTGCACGACATGGCGCACAATTTCCTCGAACGCGCCAACCTGGAAGCGGGAAAGTTTGAAGGTCCCAGCATCTGGTTCACACGCGGCCTGGGCGGTTCCATCGCCGGACGCTTCCTGATGGGCGCAGGCAACACGCTGCGCTGGGACGAGGACGCCGAACTGCGCGCCCGCATGAACGAACTGATTGATTACATCGAAACGTGCGCCACGTCCGAAGGGTATATCTACGGCTATCCCGAACGTACCGTACTGCAGGGCCAGACCAATGCCTACGCCCGCGGCTGGCTGTCGCAGGGACTTGTCGAGGCCGGCATCGCGGGGAATCCGAAAGCCTGGCCGCTGCTGCGCCGCGGGGGCGACTGGTTCAACCACTGCCCGTACCTGCCGGAGATGCTGATGCGCGTCCCCATTGGCAACCAGGGCATGGTCGCCAACTCGCGCACCTACCTCGATACCAATGTCGGCGTACCGGGCGACATCCAGGCGCTGCAGCGCTACTTCCAGCTCAACTTCTGGCTCGAACAGCTTACCGCCCGCGACCCGTCGGCCATCTGGCAGTATCAGTACGAGCGCGTGCACAGCTACCTCATCATCGTGCTCAACGCCTACATGGACATGTACATGGCCACCGGCGACGCCTGTTACCTCAACGCCATGCATGGCGCCTGGGACATCTTCCGCGAACATTTCATGCACGCCGGAGGCAGCATCAGCGTGATTGAATCCTACACCTTCCCGCCGCGCCAGTTCCCCCCGAAATCCTACCACCTCCGGATGCC
>JAIRYY010000274.1 GCA_031267485.1 Tannerella sp. | reverse complement strand
TCGTTCGGGTAGCGCGAATATTCGTATCCCCAGTGGAAGAAAACGATGATGCAGTCGATTTTTGTACGGTCAACCAGGGCGATGTCGCGTGCGATGGCAAATGAATCGATGCGGTTGACGCTCAGTCCTTCCGGCGTTGGCAGGCCGTTCGTTCCGTAGGTATAATTGAACAGGGCGAACGTGAGGCCTTTTGTCCGGAGTATCAACGGATGTTCCCGGATGAACTGCCGGCAGTCGGCAAATACGCCCGTATGTTTCACGTTTGCCGAATCAAGCAGCGCCAGCGTTGTGATTACGCCGCTTTTGCCCCCGTCGAAAACATGATTGTTTGCCAGAACGGCCACATCAACGCCCATATCGCGTAACGCGCCGGCTATTTCCTTTGGCGAACGAAACAGCGGGAATCCCGTATAATAGTCCGATGTTGTCAATGTGGTCTCCAGATTGACGAACGCCAGGTCGGCCTGTTCGAATATCGGCTTCACGTAGCGGAATGACTTGCTGTAATCGTGTTCGCCGCTGTCGTTTCGGGCCGCATTAATCTGGGGGATATGCTGCATCAGGTCGCCTCCGAACACAAGGCGCGCGTGCCTGGGCGTTTCGTCCAGCATGTCGAACGCGGCATCCAGCCAGACGTCCACATCTTCCGGGTAACGCTGCCCGTCCGTTTCCCTGTCGGAACGCCGGTGCCCAAGTCTGACGACAACCGCATTTTTTTCCGGGATGATAAAAACATACTGCCCTTTGATACCACGCAGGCAGGGAATCTTCATCCCGTTTTTTTCAAGTAGCCAGAACTGGTATCCGTAATGCCGGTTTATTTCCCCGTACTTTTTAAATATCAGGCTGCTGTCGGCCGTGACGGCATCTGTCATGTACTGTTCCGGTACGATTTGCTTTCCGTCCCACCGGCCTCCGTTCAGAACTAATTGCCCCAGACGTGCAAAATCCCGCGCATTACTGTTGAAGCAGCAATACGCCTTTTCAAATCCGTCCTTGCGGTCGAGCGACCATATCGCATCCTCTTCGGCCTGAACCGGCGTCCACAGTTTGCGGGAAACGTACGACCCGATGTTCTCGCCGGTAGCTTTTTCCAGAATGAAAGCCAGCAGTTGCGTTACGCCGCTCTGGTAGATGAAGTTTACGCCGGGTTCTTCCACCTGCCTCATCCCGAAAGCAATCTTTCGAAGGTCATTGCCGTAATACAGCTGTGTTGTAGGGGAGAATACGGAGGTGTAGGCCTCCTGGAAATCGACGCCCGCGCTCATGGTCAGCAGATGCCGGATTGTCAGCTGTTTACCGTTATAGCTTCCGAACTGCGGAAAAAAATCACTGACCGGCTGGTCTACATCACTAATGACCCCGTCGTCAATAGCGCATCCGACAGCAAGAGAAACAATACTCTTCGCCATGGAAAAAGAGTTGCTGTGCGACTGGGGCGAGTAATGCTCCCAGTACTGTTCGAACAGCAACTCCCCGTTTTGAATGATTACGTACGCAACCGTTCCGTATTCATCGAAATCCTCAACATACCTGTCAGGTATGGACAGTCTGTTGTAATAGCCGGAAAGAGGCCAGGCGTGCGGGTCTTCCGCTTTTACGATTCGGTTTTCGAAAATCGGATACTGGCCTATTTCGGGCGAAAGATGTATCAGCGCCCGCCTGATATAATAACTGGACGGTAAAGCCAGCCATACGCCGACAGCCAGGAGGCATACCGCGCTTATTATGGCTATTATTACCCCGTTACGTTTTTTCATCTTCTTTATACCAGGACGCATACATGTGATAATTGCGCGCTATCCGTTGATTTATTTCCTTCGACTGTTCGGGGTCCACTTTTTTCACGAACCTGGCCGGAACGCCGGCGTAAATGCTGCCGGGTTCTACCTGCGTACTGTTCAGAACGACGGAGCCTGCCGCAATAATGGCGCCTTCGCCGACAACCGCATGGTCGAGCACGACCGCGCCCATTCCGACAAGCGCCCCGTTGCATATTTTAGCGCCGTGGACAGTCACGTTATGCCCGATTGAAACATCGTCGCCGATTTCTATGGTTGACTTCTCATATAAAGTATGCAGCACCGACCCGTCCTGAATATTCACGCCGTCGCCTATTTTTATGGAGTTCACATCGCCCCGGAGCACCGTCCCGAACCAGATGCTGCAGCTCCGGCCTATCACAACATCGCCAATGATAGCCGCATTGTCGGCCAGGTAAGTATCTTCGCCGATAACGGGAGTAAAACCCCTTACTGATTTTATTAATGCCATAGTTTGTAGAGTTATATTCACTTTGATTTGCGGGTGCAAAAGTAAACAAAAAGAATGAAATTTGCGGTTCCGTTGAAAATATATGGCGGAAAATTTTGTTGATAGAAAAACAATCAGTAATTTTGCGGCTCAAAAACTTGAAAATAAGGATATGATACAAAAAACAATATAATTTAAAAATTTATTTATGATTGTAGTTCCATTGAAAGAAGGCGAGAACATTGAAAGAGCCTTGAAAAAGTTCAAAAGAAAGTTTGAGAAAACCGGAGTTGTCAAAGAACTCAGGACGCGTCAGGCGTTTATTAAGCCATCCGTAATGAAGAGAAAACAGCGTATTCATGCCGTTTATGTGAAACAGTTACAGCAGGCTGAAAACTAATCGAAAGAAAAAAAATACCGTTTTATTTGGTATTTCCAAAAAAAGCGCTTACATTCGTTGCATCTTAATCAATGTAGCGTGAGGAAATATGTGAGTATGTTTGTTGATTATTTGCGGTATGAACGGAATTATTCGGTTCATACGGTCGATGCGTATGCAAATGACCTGCAGCAGTTTGCGTCGTTTATTGAGGGGAAAGAGGGCTTGGCGGATGCCGAATCGGCCGATATGGAAAGGATTGACTCCGACATAGTCCGCTGCTGGATGATGGAGCTGATGAAACAGTCCCTGTCCACCGCTTCCGTCAACCGCAAATTGAGCGCACTGCAGTCATTCTTCAGATACCTTATCCGCCACAGGATTGTCGGGAAGCATCCATTTGCGTTTCTTTCAGGGCCAAAAAAAGCGAAACCGCTACCCTATTTCGTGAAAGAGAAAGAAATGGAACAGGTTCTTGACGGTGAAAACTTCAATGATAAATTTGAGGGCGTCCGCGACAGGCTCATCGTTGAGCTGCTGTACGAGACGGGCATCCGCTGTTCGGAACTGGTCGGGATAGAAAACGCCGACGTGGATTTGGACGCCATGCTGCTTAAAGTGACGGGGAAACGCAACAAACAGCGCCTGATTCCTTTCGCGGGACGCCTGAAAGAAATGCTTATATATTATAATAATGTACGTGAACGCGAGGTTATGACGAACAGCCGGTCGTTTTTTATCCGCAGAGACGGCCGTCCCGTATCGTCAGCCATCGTTTATTATATAGTGAGGAAGAAATTGTCGGATATTCCGACTCTGTCAAAGCGAAGTCCGCATGTTTTAAGGCATACTTTTGCTACCGGCATGCTGAACGGCGGCGCGGACATAAGCGCCGTCAGCAAGTTGCTGGGACACAGCAGTCTGGCTTCAACGTCGGTCTACACGCATGTGACGTTCGAGGAATTGAAGAAAGTGTATAACGCTCATCCGAGAGCAAAAAAGTAAGGAGGATTATTTATGGACATTAAGATTAAATCGATTCATTTTGATGCGACTGAAAAGTTGGAATCGTTCATTGAGAAAAAAGTTTCGAAACTGGAACAGTTTTACGACGGTATTTTGATGGCGGATATCGTACTCAAAGTCATCAAGCCTGAAACAGTTAAGAACAAAGATGTGAGTATCCGTCTTAAAATAAAAAGCGGAGACTGCTTTGCCGAAAAGGTATGTGATACCTTTGAGGAGGGCATAGATTTGGCGGTTGAAGCCTTGGAAAAGCAGCTGCTTAAATTCAAAGAAAAAAACAGGACAAAATAAAAAAAACAAAAAAAAACAGAGAAATTTTGCGGATACAAAAATAAGTTCTAAATTTGCAGCCGTTTCGCCCGATGACGAAGCGGCTTTTTTAGAAAAATGCCTCTTTAGCTCAGTTGGCCAGAGCACGTGATTTGTAATCTCGGGGTCGTTGGTTCGAATCCGACAAGAGGCTCCGGATGAGGAGACTGGAGCGCTTGGGGAGAGGCGGAGTAATGATGCCTGTGTAGCTCAGTGGTAGAGCACTTCCTTGGTAAGGAAGAGGTCCCGAGTTCAAATCTCGGCACCGGCTCGCGAAAGAGGCGAACGTGGCGCATGAAAGTATGAAAATAAGGATGGATAAACATTCTAAATTAATATAAAGATATTTAAGATTATGGCAAAAGAACATTTTAACAGGACGAAACCGCATGTAAACATCGGTACGATTGGTCACGTAGACCATGGTAAAACTACTTTAACAGCTGCTATTACGACTGTTTTAGCGAAAAAAGGTCTGTCTGAGGTGCGTTCGTTCGATTCTATCGACAATGCTCCCGAAGAAAAGGAAAGAGGTATTACGATTAATACAGCTCATGTGGAATACGAAACGGCAAATCGCCACTACGCGCATGTGGACTGTCCGGGTCACGCCGACTATGTGAAGAACATGGTTACGGGCGCCGCCCAGATGGACGGCGCAATCATCGTGGTTGCCGCAACAGACGGCCCGATGCCCCAGACGCGCGAGCATATTCTGCTGGCCCGTCAGGTGAACGTTCCCCGCCTGGTTGTGTTCATGAACAAATGCGACATGGTTGATGACGAGGAAATGCTGGAACTCGTTGAAATGGAAATGAGAGAACTGCTTTCTTTCTATGAATTTGACGGCGATAATACTCCCGTTATTCAAGGCTCGGCTTTGGGCGCGCTGAACGGCGACGCCAAATGGGAAGATAAAGTCATGGAACTTATGGAAGCGGTAGATACATGGATTCCGCTGCCTCCGCGCGATGTGGACAAACCGTTCCTGATGCCGGTTGAGGATGTGTTCTCAATTACGGGCCGCGGTACGGTGGCTACGGGTCGTATCGAAACCGGTATCATCAAGACCGGTGAGGAAATACAGATTATCGGTCTGACGGCCGAAACCGGAAAGAAATCGGTTGTGACAGGCGTTGAAATGTTCCGCAAGATTCTGGACGAAGGCCGGGCGGGCGATAACGTGGGTCTGCTGCTTCGCGGTATCGACAAGGACGAAATCAAACGCGGCATGGTGCTCTGTCATCCGGGGAAAATACAGCCTCACTCCAGATTTAAGGCGGAGGTCTATATCCTGAAGAAGGAAGAGGGCGGCCGTCACACGCCATTCCACAACAAGTACCGTCCGCAGTTCTATATCCGTACCTTGGACGTGACCGGAGAGATTTCACTGCCGGAGGGCGTTGAAATGGTAATGCCCGGCGATAACGTAACCATTGAAGTGGAACTGATTTATCCGGTAGCATGTAACGTGGGTTTGCGTTTCGCTATCCGCGAGGGCGGTCGCACGGTTGGCGCCGGTCAGATAACCGAACTTGTAGACTGATTTTATAGGATAATATAGTCAGCCCGCAAAGAGGCTGGCTATATTTAAACACGGAAGTAGCTCAGTTGGTAGAGTACCGGTCTCCAAAACCGGCTGTCGGGAGTTCGAGCCTCTCCTTCCGTGCAAATCAAAAAAAAACATTCAATGAAGAAGGTAATACAGTATTTTAAAGATTCATATAACGAACTTGTGCATAAAGTCTCCTGGCCGACAAAAGCAGAGTTGTCCAATAGCGCTGTGGTTGTTTTATTTGCTTCCATAATCATAGCGCTGGTCGTCTTTGCTATCGACTTTGTTTTCGAACATGCGATGCGTTTTGTTTATAACAGCATTTAATTGTTATGTCTGACGTTCAACCCAAATTTTATGTTCTTCGCGCGATAAGCGGCAAAGAAAAAAAGGTACGTGAGTACATTGAGTCCGAAATAAAAAATTCGGACTTGGGGCAGTACGTGTTGCAGGTGATTATCCCAACGGAAAAAACGTATGTCGTGCGTAATGGCAAAAAGGTGCTGAAAGAACGCCCCTATCTGCCGGGTTATGTACTGATAGAAGCTATTCTGGTAGGAGAAGTCGCTCACCATTTGAGAAATGTTCCGGATGTGATAGGGTTTCTTGGCGGTTCCGACAAACCGGTGCCGCTACGTCCCTCGGAAGTCAGCCGTATATTGGGAACGGTGGATGAGTTGCAGGAACAGGAGAAGGAACTGGACCTTCAATATTTCGTCGGTGAAACGGTAAAAGTGACCTATGGTCCTTTCAACGGTTTTACGGGTGTGATAGAAGAAGTTAATGCGGAGAGAAAGAAACTCAAGGTGATGGTGAAAATTTTCGGAAGGAAGACGCCGCTTGAGTTGGGTTATGTGCAGGTGGAAAAGGAGTAAGACTTTTGTTACGGAAAGTTGAATGCCTTTTTGTTTTTTCATTTATATAATAGTTTAAAAAATCAAGAAAATGGCGAAAGAAATTGCTGGACAAATTAAGTTACAGATTAAAGGAGGAGCAGCAAATCCTTCTCCGCCCGTAGGGCCGGCTTTAGGCTCGAAAGGCATTAACATCATGGAGTTTTGCAAGCAATTCAATGCCAGAACCCAGGACAAAGGTGGTAAAGTATTGCCTGTCGTAATTACTTACTATTCGGACAAGTCATTCGATTTCGTTGTAAAAACGCCTCCGGTGGCCATCCAACTATTGGAAGAGGCCAAGTTGAAAGGCGGTTCGGCGGAACCAAACCGTGTAAAAGTGGCGCAAATCACTTGGGATGCAGTTAAGGTGATTGCCGAAGACAAGATTATCGACATGAACTGTTTCAATGTTGAATCTGCCATGAGAATGGTGGCGGGGACAGCCAGAAGCATGGGTATTACGGTAACAGGGACATTCCCGGGAACAAACCAATAAAAAGTCAAGTAGAAGATGAGTAAACTTACAAAAAATCAAAAACTGGCTTCGGGTAAAATTGAAAACGGGAAAGCGTATACATTGAGAGAAGCATCCGCACTGGTGAAAGAAATCACTTTGGCCAAATTTGATGCCTCCGTAGATGTGGACGTCCGTCTCGGCGTAGATCCCCGCAAGTCCAATCAGATGGTCAGAGGCGTTGTTTCTCTGCCACATGGAACCGGAAAGGTTACAAGGGTTCTTGCATTATGTACTCCCGACAGGGAAGCCGAAGCCAATGCGGCAGGCGCTGACTATGTCGGCCTTGATGAATATATCGATAAAATCAAAGGTGGTTGGACCGATATAGACATCATTATTACGATGCCTTCCATTATGGGAAAAATAGGTGCGCTGGGACGTATTTTAGGCCCGCGCGGTCTGATGCCGAACCCCAAAAGCGGTACGGTAACAAACGATATAGGCAAAGCCATTCAGGAAGTGAAACAGGGTAAGATTGACTTCAAAGTCGATAAGACCGGAATTGTACACTCTTCCGTGGGCAAAGTCTCTTTCAACGCCGAGCAGCTACAGGAAAATACGAAGGAGTTTATTTCAACACTGATTAAATTGAAACCCTCCGCCGCCAAAGGCACTTATTTAAAGAGCGTTTATCTTTCATCAACAATGAGTCCCGGTATTAAGGTCGACCCTAAAACTGTTGAAGATTAATAATTAAAAAAAAACGAGACGATGAAAAAGGAAGATAAAGGCGGAATTATTAACGAGCTGACCGAACAACTGAAGCAATATCCACATGTCTATCTTACGGATATCGAAGCCCTGAACGCGGAGAAGACGAGTAAGCTGAGACGGGAATGTTTCAAACAGGAGGTGAAACTTGTTATGGTTAAAAACACATTGCTGAAAAAGGCAATGGACAATGTGGAAGAGACCGATTTTTCGGAATTATACAGTGTATTGAAAGGTAACACCGCGGTCATGTTTGCAGATGTGGCAAATGCGCCGGCGCGCCTTATTAAAGACTTTACGAAGGATGTAAAAGGCGGTGGCGGAAAGCCGAAATTGAAAGGAGCTTACGTTCAGGAAGGGTTCTATACCGAAAACGACCTGGAAGCGCTGGCTACCATAAAGAGCAGAGAAGAGCTGATCGGAGACATCATCGGATTGTTGCAGTCGCCGATAAAGAACGTTATTTCTGCTTTGGAATCGAACGGCGGACAGAAAATACACGCAATATTAAAGACGCTCGAAGAGCGCAATTGAATTTTTATAACAGATTATAAATCATTTAAATCATAACGAAAATGGCAGATTTGAAAGCTTTTGCAGAACAATTAGTAAATCTTACGGTAAAAGAAGTAAGCGAATTGGCAACAATTCTTAAAGATGAATATGGAATCGAACCGGCAGCTGCAGCTGTAGCTGTTGTTGCCGACGCGGGAGCCGGCGCAGCGGCGGTTGAGGAAAAAACGGAATTTGACGTGGTTCTTAAAGCGCCGGGCGCCAATAAGCTCGCTGTTGTGAAATTAGTTAAGGAACTGACCGGTCTTGGCCTGAAAGAAGCTAAAGATTTGGTTGACGGAGCGCCGAACAATGTTAAAGAAGGCTTGCCAAAAGCTGATGCGGAAGGAATTAAGAAACAACTGGAAGAAGCGGGAGCAGAAGTTGAACTTAAATAGTTCATATAATCCTGCTCCTGGCAGGTAATTTGGTTAAGAGTCTCATATCGGGATTCTTAACCTTTTTGTGTCTATTTTCATTTTTAGTTCAATTAATTCCTACGATAGATGTCTTCAACAACCAAAACTCAACGAATTAACTTCGCTTCGATAAAAGATCAGCTTCCTTATCCCGATTTTCTCGAAGTTCAATTGAAGTCATTTCAAGACTTTCTCCAATTAGACATGCCCCCCGAGAAGAGAAAAAAGGAGGGGTTATATAAAGTCTTTACGGAAAATTTTCCGATAGCCGATACCCGTAACAATTTTGTATTGGAGTTTCTTGATTATTATCTTGACCCTCCCCGTTACACAATGGATGAATGTATAGCGCGGGGACTGACCTATAGCGTGCCTCTCAAGGCAAAAATGAAACTGTACTGTACGGATCCCGAACACGAGGATTTTGATACGGTTGTCCAGGATGTCTATCTTGGTCCGATTCCATACATGACCGATCGCGGCACGTTCATTATCAACGGCGCCGAACGGGTCGTCGTTTCGCAGTTGCACCGCTCGCCCGGCGTGTTTTTCGGACAAAGTATTCATGCCAACGGGACGAAACTTTATTCGGCGCGCATTATTCCGTTTAAAGGCTCATGGATCGAATTTGCCACAGACATCAATAATGTCATGTATGCATACATCGACCGTAAAAAGAAATTACCCGTAACAACCCTTTTAAGAGCGATAGGCTTCGAAAGCGACAAGGATATTCTTGAAATATTCAACCTTGCGGAAGAGGTGAAAGTTTCGAAGGTAAACCTCAAAAAATATGTCGGCCGCAAACTGGCCGCCCGCGTACTCAGAACATGGGTTGAAGATTTTGTCGACGAAGATACGGGCGAGGTTGTCTCAATCGAACGCAACGATGTGGTTGTTGACCGCGAAGCATCACTTGACGAGGATAATATTGATTTGATTCTCGAATCCGGAACGCAGCATATCCTGCTGCACCGGGAAGATCAGAACCTGAATGATTATGCAATCATTTACAATACGCTGCAAAAAGATCCGAGTAACTCGGAAAAGGAGGCCGTACTGTATATTTACCGTCAGCTGCGCAATGCGGAACCTGCAGACGACGCAAGTGCGCGCGAAGTCATAACCAACCTCTTCTTTTCGGAAAAGCGTTATGACCTCGGTGATGTCGGACGTTTCCGCATCAATCGCAAACTGAATCTGCAGATAAGCGAGGAAATAAAAGTGCTGACGAAAGAGGATATTATCGAGATTATCAAATATCTCATCCAGCTGATTAATTCGAAAGCGGTTGTCGACGATATCGACCACTTGAGCAACCGCCGTGTCCGTACGGTTGGCGAACAGCTGTACAATCAGTTCGGAGTCGGCCTGGCGCGTATGTCGCGTACGGTTCGCGAGCGTATGAACGTTCGCGATAACGAGGTGTTTACGCCCATCGACCTGATAAATGCGAAAACGATTTCTTCCGTTGTCAATTCATTCTTCGGGACAAATGCCCTGTCGCAGTTTATGGATCAGACGAATCCACTGGCGGAGATAACGCATAAACGCCGTTTGTCGGCGCTGGGGCCAGGCGGCCTGTCGCGCGACCGTGCGGGTTTCGAGGTACGTGACGTACACTACACCCATTACGGACGCCTTTGTCCGATTGAAACGCCTGAAGGCCCGAATATCGGTTTGATTTCCTCGCTTTGCGTGTATGCCAAAATAAACGATTTGGGCTTTATCACAACGCCTTACCGCAAGGTGGAAAACGGCAAAGTGGACTTTTCGGAAAATACGCTGGCGTATTATACGGCCGAAGAAGAAGAAGACAAGATTGTAGCGCAGGGTAATGCGCCGCTTGATTCGGAGGGACGGTTTGTACGCGACCGGGTAAAAGCGCGGTATGAAGCGGACTTTCCGGTTGTATTGCCCGAAGAGGTGAAGCTGATGGACGTTGCTCCGACGCAGATTGCCTCCATTGCCGCCGCTCTGATTCCTTTCCTCGAACATGATGATGCAAACCGCGCCCTGATGGGCTCGAACATGATGCGTCAGGCCGTTCCGCTTATCCATGCGGACGCTCCGATTGTCGGTACCGGCATCGAGAGTCAGCTTGCACGTGATTCACGCACGCAGATTGTCGCCGAAGGAACGGGCGAAGTGATTTATGTGGATGCCACCACTATCAAGATAAGATACGACCGTACGGAAGATGAGGAATTTGTGAGTTTCGAAGATTCGGTGAAAACGTATAATATCCCCAAATGGCGTAAGACAAATCAGAGTACAACGGTCGATTTGCGTCCTATCTGCAGCCGCGGTCAACGGGTTGAGGGCGGCGAGATATTGACCGAAGGCTACTCCATACAAAACGGAGAACTGGCGCTGGGACGTAACGTTAAAGTTGCCTACATGCCCTGGAAAGGCTATAATTACGAAGATGCCGTCGTGCTGAACGAGCGCATCGTGCGTGAAGATGTTTTTACGTCCGTTCATGTCGATGAATATCTGCTTGAGGTTCGTGAAACGAAACGCGGAATGGAAGAGCTTACGTCCGACATACCGAACGTAAGTGAAGATGCCATCAAGGATTTGGATGAAAGAGGTATCGTCCGCATAGGCGCCCATATTAATCCCGGAGACATCATCATCGGTAAAATCACTCCGAAAGGAGAATCCGACCCATCTCCCGAAGAAAAGCTCCTGCGGGCAATTTTCGGCGATAAGGCCGGCGATGTGAAAGATGCATCGTTGAAAGCCACGCCCTCGCTGCATGGAGTTGTGATAAATACAAGCCTCTTCTCACGAATCATTAAGAAAAAGAATGGCCGCCAGACGGAAAAGAACGTCCTGCCCAAACTCGAAGAAGAGTATGAGCGGAAGATGGCCGAACTGAAGATTGTCCTTATAGAGAAGCTGCTTACGCTTACAAACGGCAAGATGTCGATGGGCGTGAAAGATTATCTGAACATGGATATCATTCTCAAAGGCTCCAAGTTTGTTAAAAAGGCGCTGGATGAACTCGACTACAATACAATCCAGGTAAGCAAATGGACTTCCGATGCCCGTACGAATGAGTTGATAAAGAACCTTATCCTGAATTATCTGAAGAAATATAAGGAGTATGATGCGGAGCTGCGTCGCAGGAAGTTTGACTTGACGATCGGCGACGAGTTGCCTACGGGTATTATTCAGATAGCCAAGGTTTACGTGGCAAAGAAACGCAAGATACAGGTCGGCGACAAGATGGCCGGACGCCACGGGAACAAAGGTATCGTATCGAAAATCGTGCGTCAGGAAGATATGCCGTTCCTTGGAGACGGGACGCCGGTTGATATTTGCCTGAATCCTCTTGGCGTGCCCTCGCGTATGAATCTGGGCCAGATTTTTGAGGCGGTACTGGGTTGGGCCGGACAGGTTTTGGGCGAACGGTTTGCTACCCCGATTTTTGACGGCGCATCGCTGGATGATATGAATGCATGGACGGATAAGGCCGGCCTTCCGCGTTACGGGAAAACATATCTGTACGACGGCGGCACCGGCGAGCGTTTCGACCAGCCGGCAACGGTGGGCGTGACCTACTTCCTGAAATTGGGGCACATGGTCGACGACAAGATGCATGCGCGTTCAATCGGCCCGTATTCCCTGATCACACAGCAGCCGCTTGGAGGCAAGGCGCAGTTCGGAGGCCAGCGTTTCGGAGAAATGGAGGTCTGGGCTATCGAAGCATTCGGGGCGTCGCATATCCTTCAGGAAATTCTTACGGTGAAGTCGGACGATGTTGTCGGACGTTCCAAAACGTATGAGGCAATCGTCAAAGGCGAAGCAATGCCGAAACCCGGAATCCCGGAATCACTGAACGTTCTTCTCCATGAGTTGAGAGGTTTGTGTTTGAGTTTTACATTAGAATAATTAACTCTTTATAAATAATAAGATATGGCTTTCAGAAGAGATACAAAGATAAAGAGTGACTTTACGAAAATAACGATTGGTTTGGCCTCGCCCGAAGAAATCCTGGAGAGTTCGCACGGCGAAGTGCTTAAACCGGAAACAATCAATTATCGCACATACAAACCCGAACGCGACGGTTTGTTTTGCGAACGCATATTCGGTCCGGTAAAAAATTATGAATGTTATTGCGGTAAATACAAACGTATCCGCTATAAAGGCATTGTCTGCGACCGGTGCGGTGTGGAAGTAACGGAAAAGAAAGTGCGCCGCGAACGTACGGGTCATATACACCTCGTCGTGCCTGTCGCACATATCTGGTATTGCCGCACATTGCCCAATAAAATCGGTTATTTGCTGGGGTTGCCGACAAAAAAACTTGATTCCATCATTTATTATGAACGTTACGTCGTCATACAGAAAGGCTGTGTGGATACGATAAACAATTTGGACCTTTTATCGGAAGAGGAATATCTTCAGATTATCGACAATCTGCCGAAGGAGAATCAAATGCTCGACGATTCGGATCCGAACAAATTTATCGCCAAGATAGGCGCCGAAGCAATCTATGATTTATTAGTTCGTCTTGACCTGGATGCGCTTTCGTATGATTTGCGCAACCATGCGATGACGGATACGTCGCAGCAGCGCAAGAACGAAGCGCTGAAACGCCTGCAGGTTGTTGAATCTTTCCGCGCGTCGAAAGGGCGGAACAGGCCGGAGTGGATGATTGTGAAAGTTGTCCCGGTTATTCCGCCGGAGCTGCGTCCGCTTGTCCCGCTCGACGGAGGGCGCTTCGCAACATCCGACCTCAATGATTTGTATCGCCGCGTCATCATACGCAATAACCGCCTGAAACGGCTTATTGATATCAAAGCGCCGGAAGTGATTCTGCGGAATGAGAAACGCATGCTGCAGGAAGCGGTCGATTCGCTTTTTGACAATTCGCGGAAATCAAGCGCCGTCAAATCGGATGCGAACCGTCCGTTGAAGTCCCTGTCGGACAGTCTGAAAGGCAAACAGGGACGTTTCCGCCAGAATTTGCTGGGTAAACGCGTCGACTATTCCGCCCGTTCGGTGATTGTCGTTGGCCCCGAACTTAAAATGGGCGAGTGCGGCATTCCGAAAGATATGGCTGCCGAACTGTACAAACCGTTTATCATCCGTAAACTGATAGAACGCGGTATTGTCAAGACGGTTAAATCGGCCAAGAAGATTGTGGACAGGAAAGAGCCTGTCGTCTGGGATATCCTGGAATACGTAATGAAAGGACATCCGGTTCTGCTGAACCGCGCCCCGACGTTACACCGCCTCGGCATACAGGCTTTCCAGCCGAAGATGATTGAGGGGAAAGCCATCCAGTTGCATCCGCTGGCCTGTACGGCATTCAATGCCGACTTCGACGGAGACCAGATGGCCGTCCATCTTCCGCTCGGTAATGAGGCTATTCTCGAAGCGCAGATGCTGATGCTTGCCTCCCACAACATCCTGAATCCGGCAAACGGCGCGCCGATCACAGTGCCCTCGCAGGATATGGTGCTGGGATTGTATTACATAACCAAGACCCGTTCCGGAATGAAAGGGGAGGGACTTGTATTTTACGGGCCGGAAGAGGCTACGATTGCTTACAACGAGAGAAAAGTTGATATACATGCCATTATAAAAGTTTTTATCGAAGATGTCGATGAAAACGGTGAACCCGTGAAGAGAATCATTGATACGAGCGTCGGACGCCTTATGGTAAACGAGCATATCCCGCGGGAAGTCGGTTTCGTAAACGAAGTGCTGGGAAAGAAAGCCCTGCGTGAAATCATCAGCAAGGTGATTAAGATATGCGGCGTTGCCCGTACCTGCCAGTTCCTTGACGACATAAAGAATCTTGGGTATTATATGGCATTCAAGGGCGGTTTGTCGTTCAATCTCGCCGATGTGATTATCCCGGAAGAGAAAGATGAGTTTGTGAAGGAGGGATACGACGAGGTGGAACAAATCGTGTCGAACTACAGCATGGGATTCATCACGAACAACGAACGTTACAACCAGATTATCGATACCTGGACGCATGTCAACAGCAAGTTGTCGAAGATTCTGATTGACAAGCTGAGCGCGGACAATGACGGATTCAACTCCATTTATATGATGATGGATTCCGGAGCGCGCGGTTCGAAGGAGCAGATACGCCAGCTTTCGGGCATGCGCGGATTGATGGCCAAACCGCAGAAGAGCGGAAGCGACGGCGGACAAATCATCGAGAATCCCATTCTGTCGAACTTTAAGGAGGGTTTGTCGGTGCTGGAATACTTTATATCCACGCACGGCGCCCGCAAAGGTTTGGCCGATACGGCCCTGAAGACTGCCGACGCCGGCTATCTGACGCGCCGTCTGGTTGATGTGTCGCATGACGTGATTGTCAACGAGGAGGATTGCGGAACGCTTCGCGGACTTACCTGTACGGAACTGAAAAATAACGAGGATGTGATTGCGAATCTTTATGAGCGTATCCTCGGACGCGTATCCGTTCATGACATGATTCATCCGCTGACGGGGAAAATCATTGTAAAGGCCGGCGAGGAGATACGCGAGAAAGAAGCGCAGGAGATACAGGATTCCCCGATAGAAAGCGTCGAGATTCGTTCGGTGCTTACCTGCGAGTCCAAGAAAGGCGTCTGCGCGAAATGTTACGGACGTAACCTTGCTACCGGACAGATGGTTCAGAAAGGAGAAGTTGTCGGCGTTATCGCGGCGCAGTCTATCGGCGAGCCGGGTACGCAGTTGACGCTTCGCACGTTCCATGTCGGTGGTATCGCATCGAATATCGCAACGGAAAACAGCCTTGTTTCGAAGTACGACGGTATTCTCGAAATCGACGAACTGCGCACCGTGTATTCGGCGGACGACAAATGTAATGTTGTTGTCAGCCGTCTCGCCGAAATGCGCATTGTCGAACCGCATACAAAAATCGTGTTGCACAATAATAATATCCCTTACGGTTCGAAACTGTTCTTCAATAGCGGCGACAGCGTCAAAAAAGGAGACAGGATTATCGAATGGGACCCGTTCAATGCGGTGATTATTGCGGAAGCCGGCGGTACGATTGCTTTTGAAAGCATGGAGGAAAATATCACGTATAAGGTTGAAAGCGACGAGACGACCGGCTTGAAGGAGATGATAATCATTGAATCCAAAGACAAGACGAAAGCGCCCTCGGCTTATATTGTCGATGCGGAGAAAAACGTACTTAAGAATTATTCGCTGCCTCTTGGCGCCCACATGACGAAGTTGTCCGGAGACCCGGTCAAAAGCGGCGAGGTGCTGGTTAAGATTCCGCGCGCCGTCGGCAAGACGGGCGATATCACCGGAGGTCTGCCCCGTGTGACGGAGCTGTTCGAAGCGCGGAATCCGTCAAACCCGGCAGTCGTGTCGGAAATTGACGGCGAGATTACGTTCGGCAAGATAAAACGCGGTAACCGCGAGATTATCGTCACGTCCAAACTGGGAGAGGAGAAGAAATACATGGTTCCGCTGTCCAAACAATTGCTGGTGCAGGAGAATGATTATGTGCGCGCCGGCATGCCACTGTCCGACGGCGCTATCACGCCTGCCGACATCCTTGCCATTAAAGGCCCCACGGCCGTTCAGGAGTATATCGTAAACGAAGTGCAGGATGTATACCGCCTGCAGGGCGTGAAGATTAACGACAAGCATTTCGAGGTGATTGTGCGCCAGATGATGCGCAAGGTGGAAGTCGTCGACCCGGGCGATACCCGCTTCCTGGAGCAGCAGGTCGTCGATAAACTTGAAATCATGGACGAAAACGACCGTATATGGGGTAAGAAAGTCGTTACGGATGCCGGCGATTCGCAGAGCCTCCGGCCCGGGCAGATTGTGACCGCCCGCAAGTTGCGGGACGAGAACAGCCAGCTCAAACGCCGCGACTTGAAACTTGTTCAGGTGCGCGATGCCGTTCCGGCCACGACCAATCAGATTCTGCAGGGTATAACCCGTGCGGCGCTGCAAACATCAAGTTTCATGTCGGCCGCTTCGTTCCAGGAAACAACGAAAGTATTGAACGAGGCCGCTATCAACGGGAAGACAGACCATTTGGAGGGACTGAAGGAGAATGTCATTTGCGGCCACCTCATACCGGCCGGTACGGGACAGCGCGAGTTTGACCGTCTTATCGTCGGAGCAAAGGAGGAATTTGAACAAAACGTTGCTCCCGCCCGGCACACTCGCTCGAAAGAAAATGACTATTCCATAAAGATGGAGTTCAAATAACTCTTATCCTGCACAGAAAAGCGCCGGCAAATATAACCGGTACGCTGCAAAATCCGGCGGGAACGTTCATGTTGTTG
>JAIRYY010000246.1 GCA_031267485.1 Tannerella sp. | reverse complement strand
GGCATCGACGTCTTTATTTTCGACTGGTACACTTACGAAGGAAAACCTTTCCTGAACCGCTGTCTGGACGAAGGCTTCCTGAAAGCCGCCAACACCGGCGACCTGAAATTTGCGCTTATGTGGGCGAATCACGACTGGCTCGAACTCTACCCCTATACGGCAGGCGATCCGACAGAGGCGCTGTATCCCGGGGTGGTCACGACGGAAATGTTCGACCGTATCGGCGATGAACTTGTCAGACAGTATTTCACAAAGCCAAACTATTGGCTGGTCGACGGTAAGGCATACTTTTCAATCTATGATATTCAGAAGTTCGTCGAGAGTTTCGGTTCGCTGGAGGCCACCCGCCGGGAGATGGAAAAGCTGGACGGAAAAGCCGTCCGCGCCGGATTGAAAGGCATACACTGGAATCTGGTGGCATGGGGTCGCACGGTTTTGCCGGGACACGACGCGCCGGTGAACAATGGCGAACTGCTCGAAAAGCTCGGATTTGATTCGGCAACGTCATACGTGTGGATTCATCATTTCGGTCTGCCGCAAGTTCAGACGGACTACAACCTCGTGCGGGACAGGTACATGGAACACTGGGAGCGCGTCGAAAAGGAATATCCGGTTCCCTATTATCCGAACGTCACGATGGGCTGGGATTCAAGCCCGCGAACCAACCAGAACGGCGAATGGCGCGGCAACGAGGGCTATCCGTACACCTACACGATAGGCAACAACACGCCGGAGAATTTCCGGACGGCGCTGCGGATGACGAAAGACCGGCTGCTCGCCCGCCCGGACAGACCGCGGATACTGACCGTCAACTGCTGGAACGAATGGACGGAAGGCAGCTACCTCGAACCCGACACCGGGACGGGAATGGCATATCTGGAAGCCGTAAGGGATGTATTCGGAGACAGAAAATAACAATAAATACACACACTCATGAAAAGAATTTTGATTTTGACCGTTTTTGCGATTCTCATTCCGGCGCTGCACGCACAGCAGCGAACGTACGACGTGGCCGCGTTCCTCTATCCCGCCTACGCGGCGGACGACCCCCGCCTGCGACCTTTCTGGCCGCATGGAATGGGCGAATGGGAAACCGTCGCCAACATGCAGGAACGCTATCCCGGACATTACTGGGACAGGCGGCCTCTGTGGGGATACATCAACGAAGCCGACCCGTCCGTCATGGCCATGGAGATTGATGTCGCCACGAAACACGGCGTGAACGTCTTCATTTTCGACTGGTACTGGTACGACGGACGCCCGTTCATGGAGACGACGCTCGACAACGGATTC
This sequence comes from Tannerella sp., assembly GCA_031267485.1. Taxonomy (GTDB): domain Bacteria; phylum Bacteroidota; class Bacteroidia; order Bacteroidales; family Tannerellaceae; genus Tannerella. The sequence goes on along the minus strand of JAIRYY010000246.1, from coordinate 2,607 downwards.
CTGAAAGCCGAAAATGTCGGCAAAATGAAGTTTTACCTGATGTGGGCGAATCATGAAGTCGTGAACCTGTGGGACACCCGTCTGGCCGGTATCCGGGAACATAACGTAATCTGGACCGGACAGGTCGACCGGCAGGAATTTGAAAAGATATGCCGGCGGAACATCGAAAAATACTTCAAACATCCGCAGTATTACACGATTGACGGCCGGCCGGTCTTTATGATTTACGACGTGCCGCAGCTCATTGCCGGACTGGGCGGCGTGGAACAGGCTGTGGACGCCCTCAAATGGTTTGATGCCGAAACCCGCCGCGCCGGTTTTCCGGGACTGGATCTGCAGCTCACGATGTGGTTGCCAAACGTGAACCACAGCGGCGTCGACGGCAGCAAAACCGCAACGCCGCAACGCGATTTCGTAAAAAAACTCGGATTCACGAGCGCCACCCACTACCAGTTCGTCCATTTCACGGACGTGAACCGGGATTACCCGGACATCATGGAAGACGTCAGGAAAGAATGGGCGCGTATCGATACGGCTTTCGACCTCGTCTACTACCCCCACGTCAGCGTCGGGTGGGATAACAGTCCGCGCACGGGCAAAAGCGCAGTCATGAAAAACAACACTCCGGAAAACTTCGAAAAAGCGCTCCGCGACGCCCGCGCATACGTGGACGCCCATCCCCGTCAGGCGCCGCTGATTACGATAAACAGCTGGAACGAATGGACGGAGACCAGCTTCCTGCAACCCTGCAATCTGTTCGGATACGGCTATCTCGAAGCCGTCCGGAAAGTTTTCAAATAATTCACCGCCGGATTCCTCCCGTTTTCGTATCTTTGCAAATCCCAAAACAGATGCAAATGAAAGACAAAACATCCCGCCGCGAATTTATCGCCAAGTCGACACTGGCAACAGCCGGTCTCATCGCATCGGCAGCCGCTCGCCCGCTGTCTCCGTTCCACTATTCCCGCGTATCGGGCGCCAATGATAAAATCCGCATGGGTTTTATCGGCGTCGGAAACAGAGGCTCCGGATTATTGCATCTGTTCATGGATAATCCCGATTGTGAAATAGCCGCTCTTTGCGATGTGTATGAGCCTTATCTGACGAGAGACCGCGAATCGGTGGAACCACGTTATCTTCGGGACATTCCTCGCCAGGTGCCCCGTTTGGGAGAACAGTTCCCGATGAAACCCCGGCTTTATAAAGACTGGCGGAAACTGCTCGAAGACAAAAGCATTGATGCCGTATGTATTGCGACACCCGACCACTGGCACGCCCTGCAGACGGTCGGCGCCATACAGGCCGGGAAAGATGTTTATGTTGAAAAACCGCTCTCCGCAACGGTTTTTGAAGGCCGGCGAATGGTCGATGCCCAGGCGGACAGCCGGCAGATTGTCGCCGTAGGATTAAATCGCCGGGGAAACCCGTCCTACCGGAAACTGGCCGCAGAAGTTCCGAAAGGAAAAATCGGAAAGATAACCGTGGGACAGGCTTTCCGCATCGACAATATGTTCCCCGACGGAATGGGGAAGATGAACCCTGAGAATCCCCCCGCCGGTTTTGACTGGAACGCCTGGCTGGGCCCCCGCGCCTGGCGTCCCTATCAATACAACATCGCGCCATACAAGTTTCGCTGGTGGAGCGACTATTCGTCGCAAATGGGAAACTGGGGCGTGCATTTTATGGATGTCATCCGCTGGCTGATGGGAGAAAAAGCTCCGGTGGCAGTTAGCGCTCACGGAGGCAAGTATGCGCTGAATCACGATGGCGATATTCCCGACACGATGCACGTGACGTTCGAGTTCGCATCCGGCGCGCTGGCAACGTTCTCCATCTACGAAGCCAGTAGCCGCCCCCTGTTTACCGAGGGCGAAATTGAACTGAGGGGAACGGAAGGCACACTTTACGCCACGGAAAAAGGCTATAAAATCATACCGGCAACAGGCGGCCTGTTTCAGAGCCGGAAGACGCTGACAGAGCCGGAAGATTATTCCATAAAGGACGAAATGCTGACCGACGGGAGCAGTATGGACAGCACGGGGACGCTGGTGCGGAATTTCCTGGACTGCGTCAAATCGCGCCGGACGCCTCTGTGTCCGCTCGAAGAGGGACACCGTTCGACGAGTTTTGCACATCTGGCCAATATTGCGCTGGCAACAAAAGAACGCCTGCACTGGGACCCGGAAAAGGAACGCTTCACGAACAGCGCTGCGGCTAATGAACTGCTGCATTATGACTATCGTGACGAATGGAAGCTGTTCGGCCTCTGAAAAGGCGTGACGGTTACTTTTTTTTGCCGTTTTCGTCGTAATAATCCACTTTGTTTCTGTCGTCGTCGCCTCGGTATTCGTGTCTGTCTAATTTGCCGTTCGGGTGGTATGTTTTCTCGAATACGGTGCCGGTACGGGCTGTTTCGCCCTCTTTCCGGAGTTGTCCGGTTTCCGTCCATTCCTTATACGGGCCTATTTGGTATCCGCTTGCATAGGTCTCTTCCAGCTTCATTTGTCCGTTTGCGTAGAACTCCTGCCGGACGCCGTCGTACGAGCCTTTGGCGTATATTTTTTTCGATTTCAGTTTGCCGTTCGTATAGTATTCTTCCACGATTCC
>JAIRYY010000241.1 GCA_031267485.1 Tannerella sp. | reverse complement strand
GGATTGCTTCGTTCCTCGCAATGACGGAGAAATGGCAATGCACAAAAATATCCGCGTGAAGTATACGTGAACAGGCCGCGGTTAAAACCTGAAATCGGCTCCAATGCCAAAGGTCCTGTTGGTTCTCCCGAAAACGGTGGAGCCTTCCACGGTGGCAATAACGGGAGTCACGGTTGTGCGGTCTTCATATTTTGTGAAGAAATAAGCCGCATTAATCCGGATATTATCGGTCACGTCCCATGCGCCTCCGAAACCGAACGAGGCCGAATGAAGGAAATAATTCAAATCGCTCTGAAAGTCATCCGTCGCAGCGCTGCGGGTGAACTGTGCGCCGCAACTGACGAGGAATTTCCGGCTGAGACGGTATTCGACGCCTGTCAGATATTCATTCGTGCCGCCGGAAATGAGTTTTTGCCGGTCATTCAGCATCTTGGCGTCCGAATCGAAGAAGTGATGATAACCGGCCGATACGGTCAGCGCCGGAATGATATCGTATCGCACGCCGGCGCTTAGCAGTGCGGGAATGTCGCAGGGCGTTTTGAAATCATCGTCGAACTGTGTTTGTCCGGTAGTGTTTACCGCCGTTTTGTTGGTTAACGTCAGCGCCGATTTAAATTCGTACGTGAGGCCCACATTCAGGCTGTTCCATAGAAAGTCCAGGCCGATAACCGGCGCAAGTCCGAGGCCGGTCTGTTTCAGGTCCAGGCTCATGTCGCCCATCGCAGCGACCACATTTTGCACGGGTACATACTGTCCGGCGGCGTTGCGCAGCTGAATATTTTTCAGCGAGCCTTCATAACCGTTATTTGCATAATTCAGCCGCAGTCCCAGATAAGCGGAGAAAAAGTCGAGAATCGAGCAGGTGGCGCCCAGCTGTCCGCCCAGTGTCATCGACGACCCTTTCAGGCGACTTTCCAGCGAATATCCGTCAAAAACGGCAGCGCCCGCACTTTGATTGACCTGCAGCGGAATCATGGAAATCTGCGATTCAAACGAGGGCAAACCGGTTGCAAATTTCAGCGTTCCGCCGCCGCCGACCACGGACAGATTGGCGGAGAACACCCAGTCGCCCGTCTTATAGGCCGCCTGCAAACTCGGAATGAGCCACGCCGTGGCTTTGCCCTCGAAATTCTTTTCCGCATTTCCGCCAAAACCGGCGAAGGGAGCGAACGTCGTCGTTAAGGAACGCGTCTGAAATGCGCTCTGGTTATTGATTGAGAGCCAAAGCCCCTCGTACGGGAGGAAAGCCAGGCCGGCCGGATTCGTGTAAGCCGCATCAATTTCGGTAGAAGCGCCCCGCGCGGGATTTCTCAAAAAAGACACGTTTTGGTTCGTATTGGTTAAGATACCGCCCGCCCAAACATTCATAACCCCGGAAAAAACAATTGATAATACTGTTAATTTTTTTCTCATTATTCTCGATTTTTATGATTAGAGGCTGCAAATATAGATAATTTTTCAGGAATACCCGACATCATGCCCGTAAAGTGCAAAGCGCCTGTCCCTCCGTCGCCGGCGAGACCCCGCCCCGGCGATGCCGGGAAAAAACGGCCGGTTAATGTGATTATAATCCGTCGTTCTGTTTTTCGTCCACGCGCGTGGGCAGGAAATCCACGCGCGTGGGCGGGAAATCCACGTGCGTGGGCGAGAAATCCACGCGCGCGGACGGGAACTCCACGCGCGCGGGCGGGACATCCACGCGCGCGGGCGGGAAATCCACGCGCGCGGGCGGGAAATCCACGCGCGTGGGTGAGACATCGGATGAGGGGCGGTTCTGTAGAGACGCAATGCATTGCGTCTCCGCACGGGGAGGGGGAGGGGGCGCTTTCCTCCCTTTTTCAATTTCCCATGAGAATGGTGATTGTGGCCATGTAGATGAGCATGCCGATGATGTCGTTGGTGATGGAGATGAAGGGGCCGGTCGCTATGGCGGGATTGACGTTGAATTTGTCCAGAATCATCGGCACGAGCGTGCCGAATGTGCTGGCGAACATGACGACGGCAAACAGGCTGATTGAGACGGAGAGCGTTATGTTCTGGTCGCCGAGCGTGAAGTAGTTGTAGACAAATACGATGAGGCTTATGATGGCGGCGTTTATCAGCGCTACGGCGGCTTCTTTCAGTACCTGCGCGAATATCCGGTTGTGCTTGAGGCTGTTGTTGGCCAGCCCCTGCACGACGATGGCGGAGGACTGTACGCCGACGTTCCCGCCCGTCCCGCCGATGAGCGGTATGAAGAGCGCCATTTTGGGATTGGCGGCAAATCCGCTTTCAAAACCGCCGAGAATCACGGAGTTGCTCAGCCCTCCGATCATTCCGAAGAGCAGCCATGGCAGGCGTGCGGCGGTCTGTATCAGTACGTTGTCCGACGTTTCGACATCCTGCGAGATACCGGATGCCAGCTGGTAATCGCGCTCGTGGTGTTCCTTTACCTCGTCGATCACGTCGTCGACCGTTATATGCCCCAGCAGGCGCCCGATGCTGTCGGTCACGGGCAGGGAGACGAGGTCGTATTTGGAAATCAGCTCAACGACTTCTTCCGTACCGGCATTGTCCTGAATCGAAACCGGCTCTTTCTGCATGACGTGTTTTATCCTGGAAACGGACGGACTGGTGATCAGTTTCTGCAGCGGCAGGACGCCCCGCAGGCGCTCGTCGTCGTCAACGACGTAGACGTTGTATATCTCGTCCATGCTTTCGTCTTCGGCCTGCTTCCTCATTTCCTCTATGCACTGCGGCATGCTCCAGTTCTCGTTCACGACGATCATCTCGCGTCCCATCAGTCCGCCGGCCGTGCCTTCGTCGTAGCGCAGGAGGTCGATAATGTCTCCGGCCTGCTCGACGTCGCCGATGTGCGAGAGGATTTCCTCCTGCCGTTCCTCGTCCATGTCGCGCATCAGCTCGACGGCGTCGTCCGTATCCATTTCGTTGATGAAGCGTTCGGCAATCAGCTTGTTCGGCAGTTCCTTGAGGAGCTTGCGGCGGTCGTCCTCCTCGAGTTCCATCAGGACGTCGGCCGCCTTGTCGCCGTCCAGGAGAAGGTAGAGGTAGATCGCTTCCCGGAGCGTAAGTTCGCGGTAGAGTTCCGCAACATCGGCGGGATGCAGGTGGCCGAGTATTTCCGCCGCCTTTTCCTCGTCTTTCAGCTCGATGACCTTCTTCAGGTCGTCCATGTATTCTTTCGTCAGTTCAATCATCGCAGTGTGTGTCTTGAGGGGTGAATCGTTTGTCCGTCAGCTGCGGCCGCCTCCTCCAGGTAACGGCCGGCTATCAGGGTCAGTTCAATAAAGCCTTCGATGGACAGCTGTTCGGGCCTCCTGTCGAATACGGGCAGCGCGAAGCAGGGGCAGTCCTTGCCGAGCAGAGGTTTCATCGAATTTCTCAGCATCTTCCTCCGCTGGTTGAAGGATGTCTTGACGACCGTCCGGTAGAGGGCCTCGTCGCAGCCCAGCCCCGTGCGGCCGTTGCGCGTCAGGCGTACAACGGCGCTTTTGACCTTCGGCGGAGGGTCGAAAGCGCCTTCGTCGACGGTAAAGAGGTATTCGACGTCATACCATGGCTGTATCAGGGCGCTCAGTATGCCGGAGCGGCGGCTGCCGGGAGCGGCCGAGAGGCGCTCGGCGACTTCTTTCTGAATCATGCCGGAACAGCAGACAACCTGTTCGCGCCACTCGAGTACTTTGAAAAATATCTGGCTGGAGATGTAGTACGGATAATTGCCGGTGATGCAGAATTTCGCGTCGCCGTACAGGCGGTTAAGCTGCATCCCGAGGAAGTCTTCCGCATGGATGCGTCCGCCGGAGAGGGCGGGGAAATGCTGTTCGAGGTAGCGGACGGACAGCGCGTCGATCTCGACGACGGAAAGGTCGTGCCCCAGGTCAAGCAGGAAACGCGTGAGCACACCCGTTCCCGCTCCCACTTCCAGAACGGGCAGGCCACGGCAGGCGGACAGCGTTTCTGCTATGCGCCGCGCTATTTCCCGGTCTTTCAGGAAATGCTGTCCCAAAGACTTTTTCGGCCGGATGTTCATCATCAGTTTCCAATTTGTTTGACACTTTTTGGTTATTATTCGTATCTTTGCGCCGACAAAGGTACAATAAATAATTAAATTTTGCATGGATTTGAAACGAATCTTCCGGAAGACTGTCCGGATACTGCTCCCCCTGGCTCTGGGCGTCATACTGCTCTGGTATCTGTACCGCAACGAGGATTTCGGCGGAATCATGAATGTTGTGAAAAAGGGAGTGCGCTATGACGTACTCCTCCTTTCGCTCGTTTTCGGCCTGGCCGCCAATACGGTTCGCGGGCTGAGGTGGAGCATGCTGATCGATTCGCTGGGCCGGCGGGTGAGCCGCCGCAGCGCCATATACGCCATCTGGGGCAATTATGCGATCAACATGGCGCTTCCGCGCGTGGGCGAAATATGGCGCTGCGGCGTCATGGCGAAACACGAGGGGATACCGTTCGCCAAACTGCTGGGCACGCTGTTCGTCGACCGCATCATGGACACGCTGGTCGTCGCCTCGCTCACCGCATGTCTGTGCGTCTTCAACATCGGTTTTTTCCGCGACTTCTTCGCCGAGAATCCTCCCGTCTTCATCGCGACGCTCTATGCGATGGCGTCGTCCGCCTGGACGTACGTCACCCTGGCCGTCCTGGCGCTGGCGCTCTGGTACGTGTTCGCGAAACTGCGGCGCCTGACGGCGGTGCGGAAAGCGCTCGACTTGTTCCTGAACGTATGGGAGGGAGTCCGGAGCCTGTGGAAGATTGAGCGCCGGACGCATTTCGCCCTGCAGACGCTGCTGATATGGGGCGGTTATTTCCTTTATTTCTACATCACCTTTTTTGCCTTCGACTTCACGCGCGACCTGGGCGTACGCATCGCCCTGATTGCCTTTGCGATGAGCAGCATCGGCGTCGCCGTCCCGGTTCAGGGCGGAATCGGCGTGTGGCACTTCATGGTGATATCGACGCTGGTCGCTTTCGGAACGGAGGCTTCCGACGCCGCCGCATTTGCCATGGTCGTTTTCGCCGTACAGTCCGCGTGGGTCATCCTGACGGGCCTGTTCGGCATCGTGGCGCTGTCGCTGGCAAACAGGAACGGAAAACCTGCGCGCTGACCCGCCGCCCCCATTTTTTTGAGGGCAGTAACGGTAATTCAAATAAAACGATTAACTTTGGGCTTTTAAAACATAAATCATGGCAACAGAAATTAAGGCGCTTGATCCCCGGCCGGTATGGGGATACTTTTATGAACTTACGCAGATACCGAGGCCGACGGGACACATGGAGGCCGTCACGCGGTATATGGTTGATTTCGGGAACCGTCTCGGCCTCGAAACACGGCAGGATGCGACCGGCAATGTGGTCATACGCAAACCGGCCAGCCCCGGCTTCGCGGACCGGAAACCCCTGACGCTGCAGGCTCACCTGGATATGGTGCCGCAGAAAAACGGCCATGTCGCGCACGACTTCCGCAACGACCCGATAGATGCCCGCGTGGACGGCGACTGGGTCAGGGCGCGCGACACGACGCTTGGCGCCGACAACGGCATCGGCGTGGCCATGGCGATGTCCGCCCTGGCCGACGGCGCCCTGCAGCACGGGCCGCTGGAGGCGCTCTTTACGGTCGACGAGGAGGTCGGGATGGATGGCGCCAACGGGCTGGAACCGGGCTTCGTGAAGGGCAGGATTCTGCTGAACTGCGATTCGGAAGAGGAAGGCAAACTGTTCGTCGGCTGCGCCGGAGGCGCGGACCTGAACATATCGTTCCAGTACGGAAAAGGCGCCCCCCTGATTGCGGGCGACGTGTCCGTACGCCTCTTCCTGTCCGGCCTCAAAGGCGGACATTCCGGCATCGACATCCACCTCGGCCGCGCCAATGCGAACAAGCTGATGTTCCGTTTCCTCAAGGAAGCGGTGCGCAGCCATGGCGCCCGCCTGGCATCCGTAAGCGGCGGCTCGCTCCGCAACGCCATCCCGCGCGAGGCGGAAGCCATCATCACCCTTCCGAAAGACAACGCGGAAACATTGTGGGAACTTGTCGCCGACTATCAGGACCTTTACCGCGCGGAGTACGCCGGAGTGGAAGACGGCATAACTTTTACGGCCGGGATGGCCGGGACGCCGCACGTCCTTATTCCCGAAGAAATCCAGGATGACCTGATAAACGCCGTCGAAGCGTGTCAGAACGGCGTCGTGACGATGCTGCACGACTTCCCCGGCATCGTCGAATCGTCGTCAAACCTGGCCGTCGTCGAATCGTCCGAAGGCCTGATCGAAATAAAAATACTGGCGCGCAGTTCGTCGGAAAGCCGCAAGGCCGCGCTGCTCTCCTCGCTCGAAAGCGTCTTTTCCCTGGCCGGGGCAAAGGTCGAATACGGCGGAGCGTACAGCGGCTGGCAGCCCGACGCCAGCTCGCCCATCCTCAAGGTCATGGAGGATGTCTACCGGGAAATGTACGGCCGCCGGCCGGAAGCGACCGTCATGCACGCCGGCCTGGAGTGCGGCATCATTCAGGGCGTTTATCCCGGCATCGACATGATTTCATTCGGCCCCGACATCCGGCATCCCCACTCTCCCGCCGAGGCGGTGAGCATCCCGTCCGTAGCCCGCGTATGGGAATACCTGAAAGCGACCCTGGCCGGCATCCCCGCAGAATACGATTGAGACGAATATGAACAAAAAGGCTAACAGCGACGACGGATATATTTTTGTAAAGGGAGCGCGCGTCAATAATCTCAAAAACATTGATGTTAAAATCCCGCGCGACAGGTTTATTGTGATAACCGGTTTGTCCGGCAGCGGCAAGTCCTCCCTCGCCTTTGACACTTTATATGCCGAGGGACAGCGCCGTTATGTGGAAAGCCTCTCCTCGTACGCGCGGCAGTTCCTGGGGCGGATGAGCAAGCCGGAGTGCGACTATATCAAGGGAATACCGCCGGCTATCGCCCTTGAGCAGAAAGTGAGCGTGCGCAATCCGCGGTCGACGGTCGGGACGTCAACGGAGATATACGAGTACATGCGTCTGCTCTTTGCGCGTGTCGGCAAGACGATTTCCCCGGTATCGGGCATGGAAGTAAAAAAACACCAGACAGGCGATGTCGTGGATAAGGCGCTGTCCTATCCCGGCGGCACGCGTTTTGCGGTTTATGCCCCGCTGGTCGTTCCCGAGGGGCGGACGTTGAAGGAACAGGTGGAGATTCTTCACAAGGAAGGATATTCGCGCCTGGAAATAGAAGATAAGGTCTATCGCATGCACGGCGCGGAACTTCCGGACGCCGGCAGCGCGGAAATCCTGATAGACCGGCTCGCCGTGTCGGACGACAGACTTCTCCGCAGCCGCCTGGCGGATTCCGTGGAAACGGCCTTTTTTGAAGGCCACGGCGTGTGCCGCCTGAAAGTATACGTGACGGAAAAGCCCGAAGTCTTCGAGTTTTCGAAAAAGTTTGAAGCGGATGGCATCACGTTTGAAGAACCGTCGGAGATGATGTTCAACTTCAACAACCCCGTAGGCGCCTGTCCGCTGTGCGAAGGCTTCGGCCGGGTGCTCGGCGTGGACGAAAATCTCGTCGTTCCCGACAAGAGCCTGTCCGTATACGAGGGCGCCGTGGTCTGCTGGAAAGGCGATGTGATGGGCGAATGGTGGAGAGAGTTCATCCACAGCAGCGCCAGGTACGATTTCCCGATACACCGCCCCTATTACAGCCTGACGGAGAAGGAGCGGAATCTGCTGTGGCATGGCGCAAAGGGAGTGCACGGGATTGACGATTTTTTCAAGCATCTGGAAAGCAACCTGTACAAGATACAGTACCGCGTCATGCTCGCACGCTACCGGGGGAAGACGGTCTGTCCCTCCTGCCGGGGCAGCCGCCTGAAACAGACGAGCCTGTACGTGAAATTCGGCGGCAGGGACATGGCCGAACTGGTCAGCATGCCGGTCAGTGAACTTAAACCGTTTTTCGACACTCTGCGGCTGGATGCGACGGATGCGGCCATCGCCAAACGCCTGCTGGCCGAGATAAACAGCCGCCTGCAGTTTCTGCTCGACGTGGGGCTGGGTTACCTGACGCTGGACCGCCTCTCGTCGACACTGTCGGGCGGGGAAAGTCAGCGCATCAGCCTTTCCACATCGCTCGGAAGCAGCCTTGTCGGGTCGCTTTATATCCTGGACGAACCGAGTATCGGGCTTCATTCGCGCGACACGGGAATGCTGATCGAGGTACTGAAACAACTCCGGTCCATCGGCAATACGGTCATTGTCGTGGAGCACGACGAGGACATCATCCGGGCGGCGGATTATATCATCGACATCGGGCCTGCCGCGGGACGTCTCGGCGGCGAAGTCGTCTATCAGGGAACTGTCGCTGACCTGCAGCGGGCAAGCGACAGTTATACCGTGCGATACCTCACGGGCGAGGAGCGGATAGAAACGCCCGCGTTTTCGCGCCCGTGGAATCAGTATGTGGAGATAAGGGGAGCGCGGAAAAACAACCTCCGAAATATAGACGTCCGCTTCCCGCTGCACGTGATGACGGTTGTCACCGGAGTGAGCGGCTCGGGGAAAAGCTCGCTGGTGAGGGATGTTTTTTACGAGGGGATGAAACGGCTCATGGACGATGCGCCGCCGCAGGTTGAATGTGATTCGATAGGCGGCGATGTCCGGCAGATAAGGGCTGTCGAGTTTGTCGACCAGAACTCCATCGGCAAAAGTTCGCGCTCCAATCCGGTGACATACATCGGCGCATACGACGAGCTGCGGAAACTTTTCGCCGAACAGCCCCTGTCGAAACAGATGGGCTACACGCCGGCTTATTTCTCGTTCAACAAGGAAGGCGGGCGGTGCGAGGAATGTAAGGGCGAGGGGCGGATAACCGTCGAAATGCAGTTTATGGCGGACATCACGCTGGAATGTGAAGTCTGTCACGGAAAGCGTTTTAAGCCGGAAGTGCTGGAAGTCGAATACCAAGGCGTAAGCATCAGCGACATGCTCGACATGACGGTAAACCAGACGGTTGAATTTCTGAAAGATAAAAAAGACGCCCAGGCGAGGAAAGTCGCGAGAAAACTTAAACCGCTGCAGGATGTGGGACTGGGATACATAAAACTCGGACAGACCTCCTCGACGCTCTCCGGCGGCGAAAACCAGCGCGTTAAACTCGCCTGCTACCTTGGTCAGGAGAAGCATGAACAAACCCTGTTTGTTTTCGACGAACCGACGACGGGCCTTCACTTTCACGACATAAAAACCCTGCTCAAAGCCTTTAACGCGCTTATCGACAACGGCCACACGGTCGTCATCATCGAACATCACCCGGATGTGATAAAATGCGCCGACCATATCATAGACCTGGGCCCCGAAGGCGGCAAGGCCGGCGGCAATGTTGTCTGCACGGGCACCCCCGCCGATATTGCCGCATGCAAGCAATCCCATACGGGGAAATACCTCAGAAAAAAACTTCGCAAGGCCTGATATGGCTTCTTTTTTTGTAGAATAACCCGGAGGCGCGGACTGCAGCCCCGCGCCCGCCGGCAAGGCGGCAAGGCGAGCAAGCGGCAAGGCGAAAAAAGCGGCGCGTTTATTTTGTATTCCTCCCGGCTTATGCTATCTTTGCGCTCTCAAAAACGAAAAAATTATGGCATTAAAATGTGGTATTGTCGGGCTTCCGAATGTGGGCAAGTCGACGCTGTTCAACTGTCTGTCGAATGCGAAGGCGCAGTCTGCGAATTTCCCGTTCTGTACGATAGAACCCAACGTCGGCGTTATTACGGTGCCCGACGGGCGGCTGAATCAACTCGCGGAACTTGTTCACCCCGAAAAGATTGTCCCGACAACCGTCGAAATTGTCGATATAGCAGGCCTTGTCAAAGGCGCAAGCAAGGGCGAGGGGCTGGGCAACAAATTCCTTGCGAACATACGCGAAACGGATGCAATCATCCACGTGTTGCGCTGTTTCGACGACCCGAACGTGGTGCATGTGGATGGCCGTATCGACCCCGTGCGCGACCGGGAAATCATTGATACCGAGCTGCAGATAAAAGACCTTGAGACGGTCGAGAGCCGGATTGCCAAAGTCCGGAAACAGGCGCAGACGGGAGGCGACAAGCAGGCGAAACAGATGTGCGAAGTCCTCGTCAGATACAGGGAAGCCCTCGAACAGGGGCGGAATGCGCGCACGGTTGCGTTCGAGACCAAAGATGAACAGAAGATGGCGCGCGAACTGTTTCTCCTGACGAACAAGCCCGTGCTGTATGTCTGCAACGTCGACGAGGCAAGCGCCGCAAGCGGCAATGCGTTTGTCGACAGGGTACGCGAATCCCTGAGTTCGGAGCAGGCGGAGATGCTCATTGTCGCCGCCGGGACGGAAAGCGAGATTGCCGAACTGGACACTTTCGAGGAACGCGAAATGTTTCTCCGCGAGGCCGGCCTGGAGGAATCGGGCGTGAACCGCCTGATTAAAACCGCCTACAAACTGCTTGACCTGGAGACGTTCCTGACGGCCGGCCCCCAGGAGGTGCGCGCCTGGACGTATCGCAGGGGAAGCCGGGCGCCACAGTGCGCGGGCGTCATCCACTCCGATTTTGAAAAGGGATTTATAAGGGCGGAAGTCATCCGGTATGACGATTATGTCCTTTACGGTTCGGAAGCGGCCGTAAAAGAGGCCGGGAAGATGAACGTCGAAGGGAAAGACTACGTCGTGCAGGACGGCGACATCATGCACTTCCGGTTCAATGTATGAGCCGGAAGCCTCCTGCCGGGGGAGACTTGCGCCGGACGGATAAATGGCCCCGCTTTTTGATTATCTGTATGAAAAACACAAAAAACATCCTTTTACTGACGGTCTGCATCTTTCTTTTCTGCCGCTGTGATTTCGCGCGGGAGGAAAGGAAATATGTCATCGGCCTGTCGCAGTGCATGCTGGACGATGCCTGGCGGCAGACCATGATACGCGAGGTGCGGATTGAAGCCTCGAATTACGATAACCTCGAACTGGTGATTCGCAATGCCGACACGAACAACGGGCAGCAAATCGCGCAGATACGCGAACTCATCGACATGGAGGTGGATGTGCTGATTATTTCACCGAACGAATCCGAACCCCTCACCGCCGTCGCCGAAGAAGCTTTCCGGGCGGGTATCCCGACGATCATTACGGACCGGAAGGTCAATACGGAGCTGTATACCACGTTCGTCGGGGCCAGCAATCACGAAATAGGCCGGAACGCGGGCGGGTATGCCGCCGGACACCTGCCGCCCGGCGCCGTCATCCTCGAAATATGGGGACTGTCCACGTCCTCCCCCGCAAAGGAACGCCACGACGGCTTTGTCGAAGCGCTTGCCGGCCGTACGGACATCACCTTTGTCGGCTTTGAGGGCGAATGGCGCTACGACACGGCTTCCGTGCGCATTGCGCGGATGGCGCTGCCCGAAAAAATTGATTTTGTCTATGCCCACAATGACAGGATGGCCATTGCGGCGCGTGAATTTTTCATGGCGCGTGATTCGGCCGCCGGGAAGGAGCTTCACATCATCGGCGTCGATGCCGTTTCGGGAGCCGGACTGGAAGCCGTCGCCGACGGACGGATTAACATGTCGTTCCTGTATCCCACCGGGGGAGAAGAAATTATGCGTGCGGCCGTACGTCTGGCGGAAGGCAAGCCGGTGGAGCATTTCATCCCGCTTCAGACGGCGCTTGTCGACAAGTCAACCGCCCGGACGCTGCTGCTGCAGTCGGACCAGCTGATAAACTATCAGCAGCGCATCGAGGCGCAGCGGGCGAGGATAGACGCCCTGTTCGACCGTTTCAGCTTCCTGCAGCGTTCGCTGCTGACCATTTCCGTGCTGATGATTGCGTTTGTGATTCTTACGGTTTACGCCTTTTACATGAACCGCAAGATGAAGAGGACGAACCGCGTCCTGCGCGAAATAAACCGGAAGGAGGAGGAGCAGCGCCACAAACTGGTACGGCTCAATGCCGAGATAAAAGAGGTCACGGCGCAGAAGCTGCAGTTTTTCACGAATATTTCGCACGAGGTGCGGACGCCGCTGACGCTCATCCTCTCCCCGCTCGAACGTCTGGCCGGCCTGCTGCGGGATTCTCCCCACCTGGAAGACCTGCAGCTGATACGGAGAAATGCGGAACGCCTCCTGCGTGTCGTCAATCAGCTGCTCGACTTCCGGAAAATCGAAAACAGGCAGGAGAAACTCCGGCTGAGGGAGGTCGACATGATTAGCTTCACGCGTGAGGTAATGACGTATTTTGACAGCATCGCGAGGCTTCGCGGGATAGCGTATCATTTCGTCTCCGCCATGAAGGAATGTATGCTCCGGTTTGATACCGACATGATGGAAAAGGTGCTGGTCAATCTGCTTTCCAACGCATTCAAATTTACGCCCGAAAACGGCACGGTAAAGGTCAGCGTTTCCCGGCGGGACGATATCGTGGATATTTCGGTGGAAGACAGCGGCAGCGGAATCAAGCGCGAAAACATCCCGTATCTCTTCAACCGCTTTTATACCGAATCGCGGCTGTCGGGAACGGGCATCGGGCTGCATCTTGTCCAGGAATATGTCCGCATGCACGAGGGCGACATTTCCGTTGAAAGCGAGCCGGGAAAGCGCACGTGCTTCACGATTTCGCTGAAAGCCGGCGGCGGGCTGCCGGACGGCGGTCAGGCCGACATTCAGCCGTCGCCGCCGCCGCGGGAGCTGTTGCCGCCGGACGATTCGGATATCGACGAAATGCTCTCGGCCCGGTATCCATACGTAATATTGATAGTGGAAGACGACGACGAAGTCCGCGCCTATCTGGAACGGGAACTGAAGGAGCAGTTCTCCGTGCTCGCGGCATCCGGCGGACGGGAAGCCGTTTCCGTCCTGGAAGAAAAGGAAGTCTCCCTCGTGCTCAGCGATGTGATGATGCCCGGCATGAACGGATTCGAGCTGTGCCGCCACATCAAGACAACCCTCCCGTTCAGCCACATTCCCGTCATCCTGCTGACGGCGCTGACGGACGAACGGCAGCGGCTGTACGGCGTGTCGCGCGGGGCGGACAGCTATATCCGGAAACCGTTTCACATACCCTACGTGAAAGTCAAGATTATCCGGCTGCTCGAAGAGCGCAAAAAACTGCGCGAACAGCTGCTGCAGAAACTCCGTGACGACCATCTGCTCCTCGCCGCGCCCGAAAAGGCGGAAAACCTGGACGACCGTTTCCTCCGCCGTTTCCTCTCGCAGCTCGAAAACGTCCATGCCGACCCGGAATACAATATAGAGCGGCTAAGCGAAACGCTCGGACTTTCGCGCGGCCATCTGCACCGTAAAATAAAAGAACTGACCGGTATTTCGCCGGTAGATTTCCTGCGCGACTACCGCCTCCGCAAAGCCTCCCTGCTGATAAAACAGCAACACCTCTCCATCAGCGAAATAGCCTATCAGACCGGTTTTTCCTCCCCCGCCTACTTCTCCAAATGCTTCAAAGTCCTCTACGGCATGACGCCGAAAGAATATCAGACGGTCAGTGATTAGTGATTAATGATTAGTGATTAATGATTAGTGATTAGTGGTTAATGGTTAATGGTTAATAATCACACTAATTACACTAATCACTAATCACTATTTCACTAATCACTAATTACACTAATCACTAATCACTAAATTCATAGTTTATGATGAAAAAGATAGGAATCGTTACAAAAAGAGAGTATTTACGCCGGGTAAACAGAAAGTCGTTTATATTCATAACGTTGTTTGCCCCGCTTCTGTTTGCCGCACTTGTGTTCGTCCCCTTGTGGCTATCCTCGATAAAAAGCAGTGATGTGTACGAAGTGCTCGTCATAGACCGCACCGGCAAATACGCGCCGCTGTTTGAGGACACAGACCGGTTCCGGTTTGTCGGAGAGGCCGGTCAGGCTTCGGTGGACGAATCGAAAGACAGTCATCCCGGTATTTTTGCGTTCCTTGAGATAACGGGCGACCTGCTTGAAAACAGGAATGCCGCCACGCTTTATTCGGAGAAGCAGATCCCGCATGATCTGAAGCGGGAGGTAGACCGCGTGCTAAGCCAATACCTTGAGAAAGAAAAACGCGCGTCATTCAATGTTCCGAACATTGATGAAATCATAGAAAAAAGCCGTGTCCGCATGGATGTTCAGACGATTAAATGGGGACGGGACGGTACGGCCGCCGAATCGTCGTCGGAAACAGGCAGCGCTATCGGCATGTTATTCACGCTGGTCATATACCTGTTCATCATGATGTACGGCGGGATGGTGATGCAGGGCGTAATGGAGGAGAAGACGAACCGTATCGTCGAAGTGATCGTTTCGTCCGTGCGTCCCTTCGACCTTATGATGGGTAAAATAATCGGCATCGGACTGGTTGGTATTACCCAGGTCATTATCTGGTGCGTACTGACGACGATGCTGGTTGGCGCCGGCGGAATATTACTGGGCATCAGCGGCGGGGCAGATCTGTCGGCCGGGCAGCCGGGCATGCCGCATAATATGGCTGAAATGTCGGCGACGGCAGGCATGCTGTCCAAACTCGGCTCTTTCAATTTCGTTGAAATAATCGTTTACTTCGTTTTGTTTTTCATCGGAGGATATGTTTCGTATGCGTCGCTGTTTGCCGCCGTCGGTTCCGTGGTGGATACCCCCGAAGATTCGCAGCAGTTCATGATGCCCATCATGGTAATCCTCATCTTTGCCGTTTATGCCGGCATATATGGCGTAAACAACCCGGATGGCCCGCTTGCATTCTGGTGCTCGTTCATCCCGGTCACCTCGCCGGTTGTGATGATGGTGCGTATTCCATACGAAGTGCCGTTCTGGCAGATTTTGCTTTCGCTTGTCCTGCTGTTTGCTTCGGCCATATTTCTGGTGTGGATATCCGCGAAGATTTACCGTGTGGGCATTTTGATGTACGGAAAGAAACCGGGCTACAAAGAGATAGCCCGCTGGGTAAAATACTGAACGCGTTGAAAAGCGTGACAATCCTGAAATAACAGGATGTCTCTGTCACATTATTTTGCTTTCGGATTGTCTATATCAATACATGAATAAACATAAAATATAGATGAACAGGAGAGATTTTATAGAAAGAAGCCTCTGTATGACGGGCGGTTGCCTGATGTTGTCGCCGGCTGTCGCAGGTGCGGGCCGGGCGATGTGGCCGCCCGCCCGGAATGAAGACGGTTATTTCCCGGTTTTCCGGCGTCCCGGAATGTCGTACCACCCTTTTGTACGCTGGTGGTGGAATGGCGACAAGGTGAAAGCCGAAGAATTGATCCGTGAGCTGCATCTTTTGAAAGCCGCCGGTATTGGCGGCGTGGAAATTAATCCGGTCAAATTCCCCGAAAACACGGACGACCTCGGCGTCGAATCCCTGCAATGGCTCGACGACAAATGGATCGACATGCTGAAAGTGACGTTCGACGAGACTCGGAAATTAGGCATGGCCTGCGACCTGATCGTCGGCTCCGGATGGCCTTTCGGCGGGATGTTTCTCAAAGGCGACGAGCGCGCGCAGATGATGGTCATCGGAGTGAAGAAACTCAAAGGCCCCATGCGTTACGAGACTTCCGTATTCAATCTGCTGAAAGAGGCCGACCCTGCCATTCAGGAACCTTACGCGGGGCGTACGGCGCATCTCGTCGCGCTCAAGTTAGTCGAAAACCCCTTGACGCGCCTGGAGGGAATTGTCGATATTTCCGAAAAAACAGGCGAAGACAGAATATATGTAGACGTTCCGGAAGGAAACCATGCCCTGTATGCGCTGGTACGGATGGATTCGTTCGGAAGCGTCATCAACGGTGCGCCAGGGTCGGATGGGCCGGCGTTGAATCACCTGAACCGGGCAGCGGTTGAAAAATACCTGACTCGCATGTCGGATGCGATAGAGCGGCGGACAGGCCCGCTTTCCCGGCACATACGCGCATTCTTCGTTGACGGCTGGGAACTGGACGGCGCCAACTGGATTGCCGATATGCCGGAGGTCTTCAAACGGCGTAACGGGTACGACATCATGCCCTGGCTCCCGCTGACCATGCATAAAATGGGCGGCATGGGCAGCGTTTCGGATTATCATTATGGCGTGGACATGTCGCCCGGGCTGCGGGACATGTTCAACAGGATGCACTACGACGTGGAGGTTACGGAAGCGGAAATGTTTCGCGACCGTTTTTGCATCCCGTTTGCCGACTGGTGCCGCCGGCTGAATGTCCTTTCGCGCGTGCAGGCTTACGGGCGGGGATTTTTTCCGCTCGAAAGCAGCATGCACGTGGATATCCCCGAAGGGGAATCGTGGACGACCAACTACCTGCAACACCGCATAGGGGAAGAAATGTCGAACGAAGACTACCGGCGGGGGCGCGCCTACACCATGGTCAACAAGTATGTTACTTCGGCCGCTCATCTTACGGGCAAACGCCTGGTAAGCAACGAAGAGATGACGAACACCTACCGCGTGTTCAACATGACGCTGGAATTTCTCAAGCTGGGTTGCGACCAGAATACCATTGTGGGAATTACACATTCCGTGCTGCACGGCTTCAACTACTCGCCGCCCGAGGCGCCTTTTCCCGGATGGATTCGCTACGGCGCCTACTACAACGAAAAAAACAACTGGTGGCCTTACTTTCACTGCTTCAATGAATATCGAGCCCGCGTATGCGCCATCGTGCAAAACGCCGACATGTACGCCGATATTGCCGTTCTTCCGCCGCTGGGCGATATGTGGACAACGCTGGGAATGCAAAACGAGCCTTTTCCTTCGATTGTCAACGTACCCTATCAAACGCTCCTCTGGGAAGCAATGAACAAGAACGGCAATGGCGTTGATTACGTATCGGAGCCGGTCATCCGCGAAGCAAAAGTATCGAAGGGGTGGCTGCACTACGGAAAAAGAAAATACAGCAGCCTCTTTTTGATAGCGGTAGAGCGTATCGATCCGGATACGCTTGCCGTGCTGCATGAATTTGTCGCTGCGGGAGGAAAAGTTTTTTGCATTGAAACGTATCCCAACCAGTCGCTGGGCTGGAGCCGCCACGACGCGCGCGACGGGGAGGTGAAGCGCTGGGTGGAGAAACTGAAAACTTTCCCCGACCGCTTTGTGCTGTTGCAGAAGCCGGACGACAACGACTTCGTGAAATGGTATCCTGCCATACAGCGCCGGCATCGCCTGACGCCGTTTGTTACGATTACCGACCCCAACCCCCACGTGATGGCCAACCGCTACATCCGCGACGACGGGGCGGAGGTTTTCTTCTTCATCAACTCCCATCTCCACAACGATTACCGGACAACGGTAACTTTCCCGAAAACGACCATAACCGGAAAATATCCCTGGGTATGGGATTTGGATACCGGCGAGCGTTACCGGATTGAGCTTGGCCGGCAGGGCGCTTTCGAGATGTATCTCGGGCCTGTCGCTTCGCGCATGATCGTGTTCGACCACGAAGCGGAAGGCGCGGCATGGCATCCGCTGCCGGTGACGGGCGATAACCTGCAAACGCTGGAAGGCTGGGACGTGGAGCTGCGCCACAGCCTCGAAGAAAAGGTTGAAGCCACGCGAATGAAAACGCCGGTTGACCTCAAGGATACGGAATACGTACATTTCACGGGCAGGGTTGTTTACCGGAAAACGGTAACCGTGCGCGACACCAAAGGCGCTACGCTAAATCTGGGCAAGGTATATGGCCTGTCGGAAGTGAAAGTCAACGGGACGGACTGCGGCGTGACGTGGTATGGCAACCGGTTGTACGACGTTTCCGGAAAACTGCGCGCGGGCGAAAACAAGCTGGAAATACAGGTAGTTACCACGATGGGAAATTATATGAAGACATTAACAGACAACAAGGTGGCGCAACGCTGGGTAAACCGTCCCGGTCGTCCGCAACCGATTCAGTCAATGGGGCTGGTCGGGCCGGTCACACTTTATCAACACATTAAAACAGACGTATGAACAGACGAACATTCATTGCCAAAAGCGCCATGCTGACGGGAAGCATGGCTGTTTTCCCCTCCCTCCGCATATATGGCGGAGAGCATCCTGCCGGCGCAGGCCAGGGAACCCCGTACGACATGTTTCGCAATCCGGACGCCGGCTACCGTCCTTTCGTCCGCTGGTGGTGGAACGGGAACAGGGTACAGCCGAACGAACTGATACGCGAGCTGCACCTTTTGAAGGAAGCCGGCATCGGCGGCGTGGAAATCAATCCCGTCAAGTTTCCCGAATACACGGACGACCTCGGCATTGAATCCCTGCAATGGCTCAGCGACGAGTGGATCGATGCGTTGAAAGTCACGTTTGACGAGGCCGGGAAACTGGGCATGACCAGCGATCTGATTGTAGGCTCCGGCTGGCCTTTTGGAGGCGAATTTCTGAAAGATGGAGAGCGCGGGCAAATCGTGGTCATCGACGTGAAAAAGCTCGAAGGCCCTATGGTGTACGAAACATCCGTATTTAACCTGCTGAAAGATGCCGACCCCCGCATCAGCGAGCCTTACAGCGGACGCATTCCCCGGCTGCTTTCGCTCCGCCTTGTACCCGATCCGGTCGGCAGCCTTGAGGAAGAAACAGATCTGTCGGACATGCTGGGGGACAACCGCGAAGTACTGCGGATTAATATTCCAAAGGGGAAGTACGCCCTGTACTCGCTGGTGAAAATAGACGCTTTTGGGGGAGTAATCAACGGAGCGCCCGGCGCCAACGGACCTACGTTGAATCATTTGGACAGAGATGCGGTCATGAAGTACCTGAACCGCATGTCCGATACCATTGAACGGCGTGCCGGGGCGCTTTCGGGCCATATCCGCGCGCTCTTCACCGACAGCATGGAACTCGAAGGCGCCAACTGGACGGGCGACATGGCGGAAGCGTTTGCCGAACGGCGCGGCTACGACGTCATGCCCTTTCTGCCCTACCTCCTGTTCAAAACGGAAAGTATGGGCAACGTGTCCGACTACAACTGCGGCGCCGGTATGTCGCCCGAATTTCGGGAGATGATTGAGCGGATGCGTTTCGACATGGAAATGACCAAGGCCGAGCTGTTTCTGGAACGCTTCACGGGCACGTATGTCGAATGGTGCCACCGGCTGCACGTCAAGTCGCGCGCCCAGGCCTACGGGCGCGGCTTTTTCCCGCTCGAAACCAGCATGGCGCACGACATCCCCGAAGGCGAATCGTGGACGACCAATTACCTGCAGCACCGCATCGGCGAAGAAATGTCGAACGAGGACTACCGCCGCGGACGGGCTTATACGATGGTCAACAAATACGTCTCGTCGGCCGCCCATCTTGCCGGCAAACGCCTCATCAGCGCCGAAGAAATGACCAATACCTACCGCGTATTCAACATGACGCTCGAATTTCTGAAAATCGGCTGCGACATGAACGCTATCGCCGGCATCACACATTCCGTCTTCCACGGCTTCAACTATTCGCCGCCCGAAGCGCCTTTCCCCGGATGGATTCGCTACGGCGCCTACTACAACGAAAAAAACAACTGGTGGCCGTATTTCAGGCTCTTTAACGACTATCGCGCACGCGTGTCGTCCATGCTGCAAAATGCCGACATGTACGCCGATATTGCCATTCTGCCGCCCGTGAACGATATGTGGACAACGATCGGCATGCAAAACGAACCGTTCCCCTCCACTATCAACGCGCCCTACATGAGCCTCCTCTGGGAAGCCATGCACAAAACGGGCAACGGCGCCGATTACGTATCCGAAACCGTCATTGCCGCTGCAACCGTCGAAAAAGGATGGCTGTGCTACGGCAGGAGGAAATACAACCGCCTTTTCCTGATCGAGACGGAACGCATGTATCCCGCCACGCTTGCCCGGCTGTACGATTTCGTCGCCTCCGGCGGGCACGTGTTCTGCATCGAAAAATACCCGGTCAAGTCGCTCGGATGGAAAGACCGTGAACGCAACGACCGCGAAGTAACCGCATGGATGGAAAAACTGCGCGCCTTCCCCGATCGTTTCGTGCTGCTGACAAAGCCGGAAGACAACGATTTCATGGCATGGTATCCTGCCATTCAGCAGAAATACGGCCTGACGCCCTTTGTCGTCATCGAAAATCCCGACCCCTACGTGATGGTCAACCGTTACATTCGCGACGACGGGTCGGAATTTTTCTTCTTTGTCAATGCCAGCCTGAACCGTGAACATCAGACGACAGTCCGTTTCCCCAAACAGACTGCCGCCCGGCGCCACGCATGGATCTGGGACCCGGAAGACGGCAGGCGCTACCGTATTCACCTCGACAAACGCGGCGGCTTTCCGCTTCGTCTCGGGCCTGCGGATTCGCGCATCATCGTGTTCGACGGCACGGAGCAGGGCGAAACGTGGCGTCCGCTTCCCGTGAGCGGCGCAGACAGCCGCACGCTGGACGGGTGGGACGTCGAACTGCTCCACAGTTGCAAAGACTCCACGGAGAAAACTCACTTTTTCGTGCTTGACGACCTCAAAAATACGCCTTACGCTGATTTCACGGGTACCGTCGTCTACACGAGGAAGTTCCACATCGCCACCCTTCCGGCGCACGCCACCGTATTGAATCTGGGAAAAGTATGGGGCGTGGCCGAAGTAAGGCTTAATGGCGAGGATTGCGGCACAAGCTGGTACGGCAACCGTCTGCACGATCTTTCGGGAAAACTGAAAGCCGGAGAAAATGACCTGGAAGTGAAAGTCATCACCACCATGGGCAATTATATCCAGACGCTGAAAGACGAAAACCTGATTGCGCAGAAATGGACGGCGCGTCCCGGAAGAGCGCCCCAGCCGGTACAATCAATGGGAATGGCCGGGCCGGTCACTTTATACGCCTGCCAATGAAGCGGATTGTATTAAATCAGGGATACATTCCTGCACCCGGCACATCAACGGACAGCTGACGGCCGGCGGGACATCGCAGCGTAATCATACAAAACAAACAAATACAGAATCACATTACTCATTAAATTTAAAATCCAATGTACAAAAAAACTTTCCTTGCATGGCTGTTCGGCGCATGCTGCCTGATACAGGCGGCAGCCGGGGACTACAATGCATCGCTGTTCGGCATCAAGTCGAACGGTACGACCCTCAACACGCGTTCCATCCAGAAAGCAATCGACCACATCAGCGGGAACGGCGGCGGAACGCTTCACTTTTACGTCGGGCGCTACCTGACGGGAACCATTCTTCTGAAGTCGAACGTAACGATCCATCTGCACGAAGGCGCTATCCTGCTGGGCTCGACCAACCCCTACGATTATGACGAAGTAGCCCACACGCCTACTTTCGTCGGAGCCTGGCGCGCCGAGAATATCGCCATTATCGGACAGGGCGTCATCGACGGACAGGGGCGCGAATTGTGTTACAACTTTCTTGATCAGCAGCAAAAAGGCATCATCGGGGGAAGTATGAACTACGACCGCGCCGGATACCGCACAAAGGGCGTCTACCTGCGCGAATGTCGCAATGTAACCGTTCGGGGCGTCACCATCAGGAACGGAGCCGACTGGACGTTCATGCCCGACCAGTGCGAAGACATGCTCATCGACAGCGTCACCGTCATCGGACACGCCTTTTGGAACAACGACGGCATCGACATTGTAGACTGTAAAAACCTCAGACTGCTCAATTCGTTCATCGACGCCGCCGACGACGCGATCTGCTTCAAATCGCACGACGCCAATGCGGCCAGCGACAATATCGAAGTGCGCAACTGCGTCGCCCGTTCGAGCGCCAGCGCCATTAAGTTCGGCACGGTCTCGGCCGGCGGATATAAAAACATCCGCATCATCAACAACAGGGTGTACAACACGCTCCGCTCGGCCATCACGATCGCAATCCCGGACGGCGGCTACGCCGACAATATCCTTATCGACAGCCTCTACGCCTACAACACGGGCAACGCGATTTACCTGCGCATAGGCGCCCGCAACACAAGCCGCCCGGCAGGTACGCTGAAAAACGTGACCATCCGGAACATGTACTGCGAAATACCGCCAAGCAAAGCCGACGCCGGATACCCCTACGAAGGCCCGATAGAAGACAACCCGCGCAACATCTCGCCGGCAAGCATCGTCGGGCTTGAAGGCGGACACGACATCGAAAACATCGTCCTGAGCAACATCACGCTGGTGTATCCGGGAGGCGGCAACGAACACTACGCCCGCCGCGGCCTGAAACCGAACGAGTTGGATGCGATTCCCGAAATGCCGACCTCGTACCCCGAATTTTCGCAGTTCACGGAGCTTCCGGCGTGGGCTTTCTGGGTGCGGCACGCGAAAAATATCCTCTTTGAAAACATTACGCTCAAAGCCGGACAGCGCGACTACCGTCCGGCAATCGTCATACAGGAATCCGACGGCGTGAAGCTGAAAAACATGGCTTACGACGAGCCGGGAGGCAGAAAAAAACAGGTGCATGCCTATAAGTCAAAAAATATTGTACAGGAATAATTCAAAAATACAGACAAGTTATGACAAAAAATATTATTAAGATACTGATACTTGGCGCCGGCCTGCTGGCCTGCCGGCAACTTTCGGCCAAAGATTACGACGTCAGGGAATTTGGAGCCGTCGGCGACGGGCGTTTCCTGAACAGCTGCATCATCCAGCATGCCATTGATTACGTCCATGCCCGCGGCGGCGGACGGCTGGTCTTCTATCCGGGCGCTTACGTCACCGGAAGCATCTATCTCAAATCCAACGTGACGCTGCATATCGAACAGGGCGCCACGCTGCTGGGCTCGACCAATCCGTGGGATTACGTGAAGGACGCTTACGTGGGATGGGAAGCGATGATTTTCGCCATAAAACAGGAAAACATCGGCATCACGGGGAAAGGCGTCATCGACGGACGCGGATTCACGACCGCCAACAATATGATTAAATATATTCAGAAAGGATTGTTGGACGACCCGCTGAGAAACGACCGTCCGGGCGAAACCAACCGGCCGGAAAACATCCATTTCCGCGAATGTGCGCATGTGATTATACGGGACGTCACGCTGAAAGACCCCGCAAGCTGGAATCAGACCTACGACCAGTGCAGGGACTTGCTGGTGGAACGCATCCGCGTCGACAGCAAATCGTACTGGAACAACGACGGGATTGACATCGTGGACTGCGACGGCGTGGTAATCAGGGATTCTTTCTTCGATGCCGCTGACGATGCGATCTGCTTCAAGTCGCACGACGCCAATGCCATTTGCCAGAATGTGACCGTGGAAAACTGCACCGGACGTTCAAGCGCCAGCGGATTGAAATTCGGCACGGCGTCGCGGGGAGGATTCCGCAACTTCAAAATCACGAACCTCACGGTTTATGACACGTTCCGCTCGGCTATTACTTTCGCTTCCGTGGATGGCGGACAGATTGAGAACATCACCGTTGACGGCGTGCGGTCAATCAATACCGGCAACGTGATTTACCTCCGCCTCGGCAACCGCTGGAGCAGCGGCAAAACGCCTTCGCTCAGAAACGTGACCATCCGTAACGTTTACGCCGAGGTGCCTTATGACAAACCCGATGCGGGTTACAGCTACGAGGGCCCGGTGGAAGACAATCCGCGTAACATCTCGCCGGCAAGCATCGTCGGGCTGCCCGGCATGAGAATAGAAAACGTCATCCTCGAAAATATCGAAATGATTTATCCCGGCAGGGGCGATTCGCTCTACGCCCGCGTCGGACTCACGCCCGGCGAACTGGACGCCATCCCCGAAATGGAGAAAAGCTATCCCGAGTTTTCGCAGTTCAGGGAACTTCCGGCGTGGGGGCTTTACGTCCGCCATGCCGACGGCATTCAGCTCAAAAACGTTTCTTTCAGGGCGCAGAATGAAGATTACCGTCCTGCCGTCGTCCTGGACGACGTGAAAGGGGCAACGTTCACCGGCGTCACCTTCAGCGAGCCGGAAGATGGGGGAAAGAACCAGATATTCCGCCATAAATCATCAAACATCACCATACAATAAACCTTTTAAACCCGTTTCAAGAAAATGAAAAAGTTCATTATCCACCTGTTGCTTGTCACATCCGCGCTGCATCTCGCGGCACAGACGGAGTACAAGGCATCGCTGTTCGGCTGCATGTCCGACGGCATTACGGTCAACACCCGGTCGATACAGACCGCTATCAACACCATCAGCAGCAGCGGAGGCGGCATGTTGCACTTCTATGTCGGACGTTACCTGACGGGCACCGTCTACCTGAAAGACAACGTGACGATCGTGCTGCACGAAGGCGCCACGCTCGTGGGCATCCCCTCTGTTTATGACTACGCCGGCCCGTCCGGCGCGCCGAAAGGCCTCATCGTGGCCGAAGGACAAAAAAATATCGGCATCGTGGGTTCGACGCCCGAACGTGAATTTGACGCAAACGTCGTCGGCAACGGAATCATACAGGGGCAGGGCATGCTGCTTGTAAAAAACGCCGGGGCGCAGATCGCCGCAGGATACCTCGACGAAACGCTCGAGCAGGCATCGCCGGCGCTGATCAGCTTCTCCGGATGTACGGACGTGAAAGTCACGGGGCTGATGCTCCAGGGCGCCGCCGGAGATGCGGTGACATACGCGAACTGCCGAAACGTGGAAACGGCCCGCCTGCTGATTGACAGCCGTGAAACGCCCGGAAGCGACGGCATTGTCGCCGACGGCTGCGAAAACCTGAAGATGGACGGCAACTTTATCCACGTTTCCGGAAAAGCTATCCGCGTCGCCCGTTCGAAAGGAATAAAAACGGACGGCAACAAAACCCCGAAAGGAAAACTGTAAAAGCATGAAAAAGATTCGTATCACAGGAAGCGCCGTTGCGACGGAGGAAGCAATCCGGGCTGCACGGTGGCCGGATTGCTTCACTGAGTTCGCAATGACGGCGCGCAGTTGTTTCGCAATGACGGCGCACAACTGTTTCGCAATGACGGCGCGCAGCCGGTTCGCAATGACGGCGCGCAGCCGGTTGAAATGCAGTCTCGCAAAATGCCTGCTGTGCTGTTTGTGTATTATTCCCGCGACGCTTCTTGCCCGTCAGGACAGGGACGTCGCCGGACGGGACTATCTGAGCGCCGGCAAAGATATTCTCGACAGAAAACCGGAACATCCCTATCTGCTGTTCGACAGCCGGAGCAAACAGGACATTCTGGACCGGGTTAAAAACGACCCTGAATATGCGCAAATCATGGACCTGCTGCTCCAGCAGGGACGCCGCATCATGCTCAACACGACCGAGCCGCAAAAGGTCTTCAACGATCCGGCATCGCGCTATTACCAGCTGCCGTCGTGGGAATCGTACGTGAGCTTTTATCTGGGCGGAGCGCAGCTGCTCGCTTTCCTCTACCAGATGACGGACGACGAGGCATACGCGCGGAAAGCGTTTCACTATGCCGACAAACTGTGTGAACTGGAGGGCTGGACAGCCGGCGCGCACCGGTTCGACATTATCTATCCGCGCGTATGGCCTTACGGCGCCGGGGACGACGAGGTCGTCTTTTCGTTCGACATCACCACGGGCGACTGCGCCCTGGGGCTGGCGCTGGTATACGACTGGATTTATCCGGCAATGAACAGGGCGCAGCGCGATCGCATACGGGGCGGATTGCTCGAAAACGCCATCCTGCGCGTGCGGGGGAACTGGGAATATCACTGGTGGGCTTCGGCCGAGCGATGCAACTGGTCGGCCATCTGCCACGGCGGCGTCGGCCTGGCCGCGCTGTCGCTGCTGACCGAAGATCCTCACCTGATAGACGTCGTGGCGCGCAGTTGCGAAGGGTTTGAGAAAATGGCGTCCAACTACGGCGACGACAACGGGTGGGCCGAGGGGCGCTCCTACTCTTTCTACGGAATCCGCGACGCCGTCGCATTCCCGGATGCCGTCAAAAGGCTGACCGGCGGGAAAGTCAATCTTTTCGACACGCCGGGCTGGAAACATCCGGCAGATTTCGCCCTTTTCGGACTGACGGGCGCTTTCAACGACGGAGCCGCCGCCGGGCCGGTCGGATATTCCTATACGTACAACAAACTGATAGCCGAGTCGCGCGACGAAACGGCCATGTACTACCTGCAAACCTACCTGAGCGGCGAGCGCCGTTCGAGCAGCATGTGGGAACTGATCTGGCCGCGCCCGACGGACGTCAAAGCCGTGAAACCGGTCGTCGCCTCCAAATATTTCCCAAGCATCGACTGGGCTTTCATGCGGCGGGATTTCGACGGCGGAGCGCAGGTCGCCGTAAAATGCGCCCCGGCCGGCGACCCGCATCACGGACATCTCGATGCCGGCTCGTTCATCCTCACGTGGAATGACGACGTCATCGTCGGAGAAGTGGAACAGCGTTTCTACGACCAGTTTTTCTTCAACGACGTGCGTTTCGACTACCTTTACGTGCGCAGTCCCGGGCACAACGTCGTACAGGTGAACGATGAAGAGCAGATCATCGCCAAACGCAAGGATCAGCCCTGGCTCGAAGGAACGGGCGGAAAGATCGACCGCTTCGAAACAACGCCCGCCTTCGATTACACCATCATGGACGCCACGAAAGCCTATCCGGGCAAACAGCTGAAACGATGGAAACGCACAGTCGCGCTCGACAAGGAAAACGACATCGTACTCCTGCTCGACCGCGTAGCGTGCGCCAAAGGCGATAAAATCGACATCCTGTTCCACCCCGTAGCAGCCGCAACGGTGGACGGAGACGGAAAAACGGCTCGTTTCACCGCTCGAACCCGCCAGGCTGAAATGGAAATGCAACCCCTGAGCAGTACGCCGTACCAGCTGACCCGGCAGACGCAATATACCGTCAGGGTCGTGAAAGACGACCCCGTGCAGGCGATTCCCTGCCTCTACGTCACCCTCCGGGCGCCCTCGGCAAACACCCTCATCGGAACCGCCTTTTATCCCGGCGAACTGAAAGGGCTTGACATCTCACTGGATGAAAGCGGAAAGAATCCCGTCATCCGCTATACGGTGAACGGAAAGTCGTATGCGTATGAATTTGCGGAAAACGAAGTGAAGTTCGATTTAATTGAGAATGGAGAACTTATTTAATTGATAATTGAGAATGGAGAAATCGGACAGGCACGGACTGCAAGTCCGCGCCGGCGAGCATCATTACTTTTCCCCGTCATTACATTCTCCCCCCTCCCCTCCCCCCTTCGTCATTGCGAACGCAGTGAAGCAATCCAGGCACAGGCCGTATACGCCCGGACGGTTGTCAGGCGGCCGCCTGTGCCTGGATTGCTTCGTCGTTCCTCCTCTCAATGACGAGTTTCCATGTCCCCGTCATTGCGAACGCAGTGAAGCAATCCAGGCACAGGCCGTGTAGCCCGGATGGTGGTCAGGCGGCCGCCTGCACCTGGATTGCTTCGTCGTTCCTCCTCGCAATGATGAGTCTCCATGTCCCCGTCATTGCGAACGAAGTGAAGCAATCCAGGCACAGGCCGTGTACCCCGGAAGGGTGTAAGGCGGGCCAGATCCGAAGTGAGTGGTGGTGGGTACGTGGTTTAACAGACGTGTTTCAATGTCAGGGG
>JAIRYY010000081.1 GCA_031267485.1 Tannerella sp. | reverse complement strand
GATTAAAAGTGGTAAATACTAAAGTAAGTTCTTTGAAATACCGTTCATTCCAGGATGAAATTTTCATTTGAATTCGGATGATCCTTATGATGCTCAAGATAGGAGGATAACACTTCTTCAGTTATATTTCCTGTATTTCAGCTTCCATAACCTATCCCCCAAAAATGATTCCCCAATAGCGACGCTTCAACTACGGATATTCCTGAAGTAACAGGCGGGAAACTGGGAGCTTACTACACTTTTTAACGGCGAACACTACAACTATATCATCTTCTACCCCAACACCCTCGACAACCCCGGCAACGCCAACGAACCGGTCGACGACATGCGGATATGGAGTTACGGTGGCACGCTCCACGTCCGCACCGCACAGCCCGCCGTGCTGCACGTCTACACCCCGACCGGCGCACTGCACGCCCGACAGACACTGTCCGCCGGCACAACAACCTTCCCGCTGCCGCCGGAGATATATATCGTAAAGGTCGGCAACGCAACCGAGAAAATCGCAATTGGAAAATAACAGCCGTCCGAATGGTGATTTGTATGATTGACGGATTCGTAGAGACGCGATGAATCGCGTCTCTACAGGGCCTAATCATCCCGGTCAACAGAGTCACCGTTCGGACACCTAAATATCAAAATTATGAACAATTTTTTTTCCTCGCATTTTTCCCCATAGAAAAACCGGGAAATAACATCTTTTTCATTACTTTTGCGGGGCGTGAACGAAGAACGCAATGATTGTTGCGATGCATTAATCACTAATCATTAATCATTAATCACTAAAAAGAAGCGCCTATGAAACGATTTATTATTCCGTTTTTACTGGGGTGGTTTGCGTGTCTGACGGCTGTGGCAACGGACAACCTGCGCATACCCGACCTGCGCGCGTTGAGTATCGGCGGAGGGGGTGTGACGGAAACTCCGCTTTACAACCCCGCCCTGCTGGCGATAAGGGAACAGAGCACGCTGTATGCGAACTATTACAACCGGTATTCCGTCAGCGAACTGGCGACCATGAGCGGCGGGTTTTACTATCTGAACGATATTCTGCCGGCCGGTATCGAAATCACCTCGTTCGGCTATGACGAATACCGCGAAAGCCTTTTCCGCCTGTCCGCGGGCAAACAGATAGCCTCCAAATGGTCGCTCGGAGTGGCCGTACAGTATGTGTTGCTTCAGTCGGAACTCTTTGAGGAAAGTTCCGGCAGAATATCCGCGGATGTCGGAATCACTTACCGGCCTGTTGAAAACGTGTTGACGGGATTGTCCATATTACATACCCCCGCCATCCGGACCGGCGACAGGAACTTTGACAACCGGCATGTTGCGCCATATTCCATACAGCTGGGTTTCAACTGGGACATTATAAACATGGTGTTGATAACCGGCAGTCTCGAACATGGCAGGGAAGAAAATATCGCCGGCTCGTTCGGCATGGAATATATGCCTTTCGACGATTTCAAGGTGCGCACCGGGATAAGAACGGCGCCCCTCAGACCCTCATTCGGCGTGGGGTATCGCTTTGCCGGTATCAATGTGGATGTAGGCTCGGTTTATCACTCCGTCCTCGGCGCAAGTCTGGGTATCGGACTGTCCTTTTCGTTTTAAGGGAGGCGGAACGCTTATATGAAAGTGACAAATTCCGGCCTCCCGCCCGCCAGAAATCACCCGTCCGCGCACCGGTTATTGATAATATGCTTTATAAGCATGTGGTTAAATGGTTATAATGCTTACTGTCAGGAAACAGCTCCTGTTGATAAATGGATTGAATACATAGAGGAACTGCAGGAAGATTCGGAAGAAAACAGCGAATCCATCGAGACTTTATACGAGGATTTGTCGCAGCTTTCCGAAAATCCGCTGAATCTCAACCTCGTCACGATGGAGGAGTTGAGGCGGATACCGTTCCTGTCGGACATACAAATCCTGAACATTCTCGATTATCAGAAAAAACAGGGTGGATTCGTTTCGATATACGAACTTAAAAACATCCCGTTTCTGGACATGCCGATTATCGAACTGATTCTCCCGTTTGTGTATGTGGACGAGTCCGGCAGAGAGCCGCCCCTGAACATCAAGAATATATTGAAGTATGGCAAAAACGAACTGATGCTGCGATATGACAGATGTCTGAACGAAAAAAAGGGGTACGGAGAATATCCCGACAGCATATTGACGAAATATCCGAACCGCAAATATGTCGGAGAGCCGTTTTATTCATCCGTGCGCTACGCCTATTCGTCCGGTAATCGCCTGCAAATTGGATTCTTAGCGGAAAAGGATGCCGGTGAAGCGTTCCTGAACAGAGAGCACAAAGGTTTTGATTATTATTCGGTGCATGCGTTCCTGAAGAATGTGGGCAGAATAAAAAGCCTGGCCGTCGGGGATTTTAAGATGTCGTTCGGGCAGGGACTTGTCGTAAGCAACGATTTCACCCCGTCGCGGAGCAGCATCCTGTCGCAGGCCGAACGCCGGAACAATGGCTTCAGGCGTCACTACTCGACGAACGAAAACGATTTTTTCAGGGGCGCGGCCACGACCCTGTCCCTGGGGAAAATCGACGTCAGCACATTCTTTTCAACCCGCAAGGTGGATGCCACGGCAGAAGACCATACGATTTCATCGTTTAAAAAGGATGGGATGCACCGCACCAAAGGCGACCTGGAGAAAAAACACAATGCAAATATCCTGACTGCAGGCGGCAACATCCGGTATACGGGGACGGAACTGCTTGTCGGCCTGACGGCATTAACCTGTTCTTTCGGGAACTCGACGGTCGAACCCGAACCAAGACCCTACAACAAATTTCATTTCCGCGGCAAACACAACACGAATATCGGCATTGATTATAGATGGAGGCGCGGAAAAGTCGTTGTTTACGGTGAAACGGCTCTTTCGCAAAACGGCGCCGCCGCGACCCTGAACGCCCTGCAATGGAGTGCGTCATCGGGAATCAGGGCGCTTATCCTGTACCGATATTACGACCGCCGCTATCAGGCTTTTTACGGCAATGCGTTTTCGCAAGGCTCCGCCGTACAGAACGAAGAGGGAGTATACCTGAGCATGCAATGGTCGCCTGTTCCTTACTGGAGTTTTTCGGGATATGCCGACTTTTTCCGCTTTCCCTGGCTGAGGTACGGAACGGACGCGCCGTCGTCGGGAAAGGAATATATGATTCAGGCCAATTTCAACAGAATAAAAAACACGGTCGTGTCCGTGCGGTACCGCTTCCGGCAGTATGAGAAAAATATTACCCTGGAGCATGAATCGCTGATTGAACCCGCCGACCGGCACAGGATACGGTTGCAGGTGACGCACAGGCAATCGGACATCATGACGTTCCGCACGACGATAGAGGGCAATGCTTACGATGAAAACGTGTCATCCGCAAGCCGGGGATGGGTGATTTCGCAAAATGCGGGCTGGAAAAACCCGGAATCACCGGTTCAGCTGGACGCATATGTGGCCTGTTTTAAAACCGACGATTACAACAGCCGGATTTATTCGAATGAAAAAAACATGCTTTACAACTTTTCCATCCCGTCTTTTTATGGCGAGGGCATACGTCTGTCCGCCGTATTGCGCTACAATTTCACGCCCGGCCTCTATCTTTCGGTAAAGGCGGCCTGGACGCATTATTATGACCGCAACACCATCGGTACCGATGCGGAAGAGATTGCGGGGAAAGACAAAACGGATTTGTATGCTCAATTACGGTGGAAATTCTAAAAAAAAACGTTTCTTTGCAGCTGACAATTGAAGATTATGCCGACATTACTATTCGATGAAATCGTATACGGCCCGGTCAAAAGCCGCCGACTGGGCACGTCGCTGGGAATCAACATTTCGCCCGCTAACGGCAAAAGATGCACGTTCAACTGCATCTATTGCGAATGTGGGCTGAATGAAGAACGCCGCACGAAAACGCCGGCGCCTCCGCGCGAAAGCGTAAAGCAGGCGCTGACTGAAAAACTCACGGCGATGCGCACGGAGGGAATCTGCCCCGACGTCATTACTTTTTCCGGAAACGGCGAACCGACCATGCATCCCGATTTTGCCGCGATAATAGACGACACGCTCGAAATACGGGACAGACTTTGCCCGGAGGCAAAAGTCGCCGTCCTTTCCAATTCAACCATGCTTCACCGGGAGGACGTGATACGGGCCCTGTGCAAAGCGGACGAAAACCTGATGAAACTGGACGCTGCAAACGACGACTTAATCGGATGGATAGATCAGCCCGAAATACACGGTTTCACCGCGGAAAAACTCATCGGACAACTATGCCGCTTCAACGGAAAACTAATCATTCAAACGATTTTCCTGGAGGGCGAACACCGCGGCGTTTCTATTGACAACACCCGCGACGAAGACGTCGCACGATGGATTGAAGCGCTGAAAAAAATCCGCCCGCAGAAAGTGATGATTTATACCGTCAGCCGGGAAACGCCGGTGAAAACGTTGCGGAAAACACCGGTGGAAACGCTGGAACAGATTGCGGAGAAAGTCAGGCAGGCCGGATTTGAAGTCTCCGTTTCGGTTTGACCGGTTTGCGTTTCATCAGTTTGTTTTTACGGCGCGCACGACTTTCAGTATCCGGTTATTACCATCATAAAGGCGGAAGAAATAGACTCCCGGCGACAGGGAGGACGTATCAATTATTTCATTCGGATGATTCGCGACGAGGCAAATTTTTCCCGAAATGGAAACCGCATCCACGCGCATGACGGAAGCATGGCCTTTCAGGGAAACAAAGCCCGAAAACATCGTCGGATAGATGTCCGCGACATCATCAACATTTTCCGAGCCTACGAATATTGCCGCCACTTCGCTTCTGTCGCTTTCGGTATTGCCATAAAACGCCGAAACTTCAAACCGGTATTCGGAACCTGTCGGCTTTCTCACCACAAGTTCGGTTATCGCGGCATTGACTTCCTTCTGTACCGAACCGTTGCAATAAATCCTGTATTTTGTTATTTCAGGAAAGGCTGCCGGCATGGAAGTGCGCAAAGACACGGCATCTTCATAAAAGGGCTGTGCGGCAACCGCTGTCCCGGAGTTGGCGCCGGTATACGGGCTACTGGCGAGGCGTCCGGCCATCTCCGTCCGAAGCCCTGACCCTGACCCTGACCCTGAGCCGGAATCCGGGACGTCTGCGCCGTGTTGCAAAAGCAGCTCATGGCCGCCGTTCCCGTCGCTGCCGTCCGCTGTTCCGCCTTCGGTCGATACGACGGCCGAAACGATGAAATTATAGCCTTCAGGGACATCTTCATCGAAATCCGTATCCCAGACTTCCCCGTCAGACGAATGGAGATTGCCTTTTCCCTCGATAACCGGCCCGCCGTCGCATATGGCAGGATAATCATCTCCCGCTTCCGACACATAAACGGAGACAATAAGTGAACCGGAGCCGATTACAAACGGGTTATCCAGTGGGATGACATTCATACTTCTGTATTTAAG
Source organism: Tannerella sp. (assembly GCA_031267485.1). GTDB lineage: Bacteria > Bacteroidota > Bacteroidia > Bacteroidales > Tannerellaceae > Tannerella. The sequence continues at coordinate 417 of JAIRYY010000081.1, read as the reverse complement.
AGACGATGATTCGACAGGCTGCCTGCAGGAAACGCCTCCCTGAGAGATATAGATTTCATACGTGTTTTTTTCCAGCGGGATGAACCGGACCGCTTTTATGAACTTTCCCTCAAACGGAGATATTTCTTCGCGGGACCATTTCTGACCGAAATAGAAAGGAGTTTTGTTTTCATAACCTACCATGTATGCCGGATCCAGCGTTCCCCAGTAAATCGTCTGTTCATAAACGGGCGCATTCCAGCTTACCTTTATGTTATCGGTCATGTCGACGCGTTCCACTTTCAGGTCGGTAGGCGTCTTAAATTCCACAAACGATACGGTCGTGGAAGCAAAGGGCGATTCTTCTCCGTCTTCGTAAACGGCGGAAATGGAATAGACTAAGGAGCCGACTGTCGGTCCCCCGTCGGTAAAGGTAGT
>JAIRYY010000049.1 GCA_031267485.1 Tannerella sp. | reverse complement strand
ATTTTTTACCAGACAGTATCACAAGAAACCACCGGTTTACTCTTTTGGGCTTTATCGCTGTACTGGCTTGCCAAATACACATTTGCCGAAAGTGATATTCGCATCCGCTATTATGCCGGATTTATGGCGGCTTCCCTGTGTGCGGCTTTAATTAAAGAAAGTTTTATTCTGGTATTACCTGCAAGCTATGCTTTTTACTGCATGATCTATTGCAAAAAACACGGGGATGGCTTTCTGAAAACTTTGTTGAATACCCGGAAAACAGGCTTGTTTTTATGTCTGCTGACTGTGGCGGGATTAACGGCAGTGCTAATTCATACGGGTTATGGCGCTGCGGGAGATCAAGGTGGTTTGAAGCCTTATGTGAAAGCGACGTTGTATTTGTATGGAGTAAGTGGAGGCGTCGTACCTGCTTTCGCCGGTGCGATTTACCTGTGGAGGAAGAAAATTACCCCCCCCCCACTCATATATAACCGGCTGTTATACATGTGCTTATCCGATATTGTTGTTTCTGGCGATAACAATTCCGCAAATTATTCTTTATGCTCCGTCAGGATTGGTTGATCGCTACCTTATACCGGCAATGGTGGGTTGCGCTTTTCTTGCCGTGTTTGTGTATCGGAAATTAAAAGATGCAGATAAAATCATAAATGTAAAATTATGGAAAAACATAAGCCTGGTTTTGGGAACGGTCGTAGCGGCGATATGTGTTTTTTTGTTATTCGACAGGTCGTTACAACAAAGATTTGTAGATATTGTGTTCCATTTTCAAGGGAAAGGATGGCAAAAAATGACTGCGACTTCAAGTCTGCAATATTTATTGCACACAGTTTCCACAATGAGCATTGCCGGCTTATTGGCGGGAATTTTCCTGTTGTTCCGGGGATGTTGGCGAAAGAATCGTTCCGTTTTGAAAATCTCTCATTTATACATGGAAATATTATGTCTTGTATTCATTGGGGAACTCGGACTGGCGTTTGCTTCCTGCCAGCGCTATGCCATGCGCGGACACGCGACGGAAGGTTTTTTGCATGCGGTGATAGACAATTCTACTTCCGACGATATTATTCTGGTCGCCGGTCATCCGGGAATAGAAACGGAAGGACTTACAAAAGGCTTTGCCCTTTTTATGCGCAAGTATGACCGGACAAACCTCTTTGCCTGTCCATTAGCAGGCGATTCGGAAGGAGCGGCGGCAATGATTCGCTACTATGACGGTAGAGGCATTGATGCTATTGACGACAAGAATAATATTCAGGCAATTGCCATATTTTCCGGGCAGGAAGAATCATTCGAAGAGTACGCCGACTGGTTTGATCCTTCTCGATATTCCCGTCATGAATTTGCAGGGAATTATGTGGTATATGCAAAAAAATAAATACCCTCTTCTCCGGTCTATATGTCTCCAATAACAAATACGAAATTTCCGGTGGCAGCTATGCAAACTGCCACATTCGGTTATAGATACAGTGTTTAACAAATTATTTATATGAATACGCACCAAATTGAATATTATAATGCGCTGCCTGAAAAAAGCAGGCTGATTTTGCAGGCGGCAGCGTTAGAAGCTTCTTTCTATATTGACAGTCATTTACAGGGAATTGTGTATGACTTCTGTCATGAAAAACTGACCCTTAAATATATGACTCCCATACTTGAAGATGCGGTTAAACATGAGTTGTTTTATATGGAAAAGGACTGGAATATACGATATGCGGCCGCCCCGGAATTTTTGGTTTTTGTTTTTCCGAAAATGAATATTACGTCTGTGATATGGGAAAAAATTAATGACCGGACCTATTACAGCAAGTCTGTCTGCGAACATTTCCGGGATTGTCTGTATGCACTTCTGTACAGCCCTTCCACGTATAAAAAATACGAGACAAAACTGCTGAACTGCGACAGTCCCAATATCTCCGTATTTTATGTGGCACTGTTGCAGGATGAATATTATCACGACCACATTCATCTGATTTCCAAAACTATAATTGACGGGGCAATATTTATACTTCTCAACAATACCATTGCCAAGTTGGAGCTTTTTTGTGATTTGCGGCGTCAAATTGATAAAATTAAAACGCTGTCGGGCTATCGGAAACTGAACAGTGAGCATGTAGTGGAGATAAACGAGGTTTTCTGGAAAGCCGATCTGGTTAAAGCTATCGAAATGCGTAAAAAAAACGATCTTCCGACTTTCGAGATGGAAGCAACAACGCATTTGTTCGAAGGAAATATCGCAGGCGCGTTCGGCTGTTTTTCCAAATATCTGAAACTGCAGCACAAGAATGGAAATAAATCGCCTTTGCCCCAGATGCCGCATTTGACCTATTTTTATTTTATAACCCTGCTACTCTCGGACGGTTCTGTTGCCGCACCGGTTTTTCAAAAAATAGATCAGTGGATGGCTAAAAAGCCTGACGCCGTTTTTTATGATTCGTTTACTGCGGTAGTTCTTGATTTCCTGAACGAAAAGACGAATTTGCCGGTTATGAAAACGCTTATAAAAGGACAGATTCTTCATTTTGAAAAAAAATATTATTTGCTTTTGGATATTCTGATTTATTATCTTGTAGGCGAAAAGATCGAAGAGAAATATGCTTCCGGCATTTATGAAATCCTGAAAAAAGCCGTTGATAGCGATTACTTGCTGATTGCTTATGAAGTGGCGTTTGTGGCAAACCAGTGGTTTTCGGATAAAAAAATCAGGGATTTATACCGGGATTTGTCCGACAGACTGAACTACCGGCCTGCCATTTCGCGCATCAGCCGGCAGGAAGAATGGGAAAAATCGCTGAATATACTGATGGGATTCCGGCCGAAAACGGCTTTGGGGAATGGCGATAAAACGGAAAGCAGTACGCGGGTGGTTTATTATTTCAATCCTAAATACAATGAAATTCAACCCGTTCTGCAAACACGAAAGGTAAAGGGATGGTCCAAAGGGCGGAATATCGCAATGAAAACGTTTCATAATGCCGACGTAAAAGGTATGACCGACCAGGACCTGCGGATTTCGAAACAGTTGAAAGTATACAACAATTATTATGATGGCGCGATTTACGAATTTGATCCCAAGGTGTTTGCCGAACTGGTCGGGCATCCTTACATTTTTCTCGCAGATTCAAACGATATTCCCGTGGAATTTGCTGCATGCCAGGCGACGGTCTCGGTTGTCAAAACGTCGAAAGGAGGTTACCGGCTTTCAGCGAATCTGGCCGCGACGGAACCGGGCATTCACATTGAAAAGGAAACGAATACCCGATACGGAATCTATAACCTCTCGGCGAATCAGCAGCAAATCATTAAAATTATCCGTGAAGAAAATTTGACGATACCCGATGTCGGCAAAACAAAACTGATAGAACTGCTCGGCAAACTCAGCGCCGAGGGTTTTACCGTTCACAGCGACCTTGTCACTGCTGAAAATGAAAATACGGAAATAAGGGAAATACCGGCCGACAGCCGTATCCGCGTGCAGCTGCTGCCGTTTGGCGACGGGCTGAAGGCCGAACTGTACGGCAAACCGTTTGGCGACCGTCCGCCTTACTGCAAGGCGGGCAAGGGCGGGAAAATGCTTATTTCCAATGAAAACGACGTGCAGTTGCAGGTCATGCGCGATCTGAAGCGGGAAGCCGAAAACGAGCAGACGCTTTTGAATGAAATCCAGTCGCTCGAAACCCTGAAGGATAACGACGGGCTGCTTTCTTTCGACGATCCGCTCGATTCGCTCTATCTGCTGGACATACTTAAAGACCGGCAGGACATTTGCGTGGTGGAGTGGGCGGAAGGCGAACGCTACAAACTGCGCGGCATGGCAAATGTCAGCCAGCTGAATCTAAGCATAAAAAGCGGCATCAGCTGGTTCGATTTGCAGGGCGAACTGAAAGTCGATGAAAACACCGTAGTCTCGCTTCAGATGCTTCTGCAGCTCTCCGGGAAGAGTCACGGCCGCTTTATTGAACTTTCACCGGGTGAATTTCTGGCGCTGAACGACCGGTTAAAAAAGCAGCTGGACAGTCTGCGGATGTTTTCCGGCGTCGATAAAAAGGCCATCCGGCTGAATAAGTTTGCTTCTGTCGGGATGGATGACTTTTTCAATGAGGTGAAAAATGTGAAGGCAGACCGGCAGTGGAAAATTTTCCGTCAGCAAATAGAAAAAATAAAAGTCGACAGCATCCCTGTCCCGGCAAATTTAAACGCCGAACTGCGCGAATATCAGAAGGAAGGATTTCAATGGATGGCGCGCCTGGCAGAATGGAACGCGGGCGCCTGTCTGGCGGACGATATGGGGCTGGGCAAAACCGTGCAGGCGCTGGCCCTTCTGCTGCATCGCGTGAAAGCGGGCGCGGCGCTGGTGGTTTGTCCCGTTTCGGTCGTCAGCAACTGGATTGCCGAAGCCGAACGGTTTGCGCCGTCGTTGAAGTTCAAAACCCTGGGCACAAGCATGAGCGACCGCAAAGCCGTCCTGCAGAGCCTTGAGGCGGGCGACGTGCTGGTCACGAGTTACGGGATTTTTCAGTCGGAGGAAAAACTGTTTGCCGAAATGGAATTTGCCACCGCCATACTCGACGAGGCGCACGTGATAAAAAATTATGCGACAAAGACTTCCAAAGCCATTATGCAGCTCAGGGCCGGTTTCCGTCTGGCGCTCACCGGCACGCCGATGCAAAATCATCTGGGAGAAATATGGAATCTGTTCAACTTTATCAACCCCGGGCTTTTGGGCAGTCTGCCGCATTTTAATAATACGTTTATCAAGACTTCAGCCGTTTCAAGGGACGTCCCTCACCGGGAAACGGGAAGCGTCCTGAAAAAGGTGATTGCGCCGTTTATCCTGCGCCGTACCAAATCGGCCGTGCTTGACGAGCTTCCGCCAAAGATCGAAATTGTGAAGAAAATAGCGTTTTCTGCCGAAGAAACGGCGTTTTACGAAATGCTGCGCCGTCAGGCTCTCGAAAATCTTGTCAATGCCGACGAAACGAAACATATCCAGGTGCTGGCGGAAATCACGAAATTGCGGCAGGCAAGCTGCAACCCGCTTCTGATTGATAAAAACCTGAATATTCCGTCTTCCAAACTGGCGGCTTTCCTTGATATTGTCGCCGAACTGATTGAGAACAAACATCGCGCCCTGGTTTTCAGCCAGTTTGTTTCGCACTTGTCAATCATACGCGAAGCGCTCGATAAACAGGGAATTAAATATCAGTACCTGGACGGTTCCTCCTCGCAGAAAGCGCGCGAAAATAGCGTGAAACAGTTCCAGAACGGCGAAGACGAGCTTTTCCTTATCAGCCTGAAAGCAGGCGGGCTGGGCTTGAATCTTACCGCCGCCGACTATGTGCTGCACCTCGACCCCTGGTGGAATCCCGCCGTGGAAGACCAGGCTTCCGACCGCGCACACCGCATCGGACAGCAGCGACCGGTTACCATTTACCGCCTCGTTGCCGAAAATACGATTGAGGAAAAAATCCTGCAACTTCACACCCATAAACGCGACCTCGCCGAACAGCTTCTCGAAGGCAGCGATATGGCCGCCAAACTTTCCGTAAAGGAAATGATTGCGCTCATCCGGGAGGGAGCGGGAAACTGAATTATGGATACGGTTAAACTGCTGCCATACGGCAACTGCAATCTATGTGGCATATGCAAAAAAACAGATTCTCTTTTCCGCTGTTTACCGGTTTGAATGAAGCAATGAAAAAAAATACGGTTCACAGTTTAAGCAGCAGAAAAAAAGCACATGCTTTTTCACCAACGGCACATGCTTTTCCGACAACGGCATGCGCTTTTCCGGCAAAAGTACATGCTTTTTCAGTAACGGCACATGCTTTTCCGGTAACGGCACATGCCTTTTCAATAAAAGCGTATGCCCTTTCATCGACGGCACATGCCTTTACGGTAACGGCACATGCTTTTCCGGCAAAAGCAAATGCCGTTTCAGCTGAAAACAGCATGTTTTCAGCATCTCGACACGGGAAACATCATTCGGTAACTGTTTAAAACACACAGCAAAACATGTCATATCGCAAAAGTACTCTCGAAAGGCCGGATGCGGAATTTCTGGCCCTGGCCAACAACATCAACAGACAGTCCTCCGGGCATTCCGCCGAATGGCATCTTGACCCCGATCAGGTTGCCACGCTGCAAAAGCTGGTATCAAACGCCAACACTGCCTACGCGGCCAACAGCGACATCGCCCTGAAAAACCGTACCACCTCGGCCGCCAAAAAGTTTGCCTTCAGCGAACTGAAACACTTTCTGGGCATCTATATCAACGCCCTCGAAGGAAACCTGCGCGTGCCCGACGAAGCGATCGCCCTCATGGAACTGCGTCCGCGCGTCCGGCACGCGCGCCAGCCCCTGGGTCTGCCCACGGAAGCGCCGGTCGTGAACGTGGTGCGGCAACACGACGAAATCACGGTCTACGTCTCGCGGGCCGAACACGGCCAGCCGGCGGCGACCGTCAGTCCGGAAAAGTACGGACGCTTTGCCCTGCGCTGGAAATTTGAAGGCGAAACCGAATACCGAACCGTCATCTCCACCCGCCTGCATCACACGCTGATCTTCGAACCGTCCGCCGAAACCCGCCGCATCCTCCTCTCGGCCGCATTCGTCAACCCCCGCCTGCAGCCCGGACCGTGGAGCGACGACATCACGTCGGTCATCGGATAGCATCATGTCAAACACGCATCCCCCCGTTTTTTCCATCATCACCGTCACGTTCAATGCAGGAAAAGTATTGGAACAGACCATACTGAGCGTCGTAAACCAGTCTTATCCGGGAATCGAATACATCGTGATAGACGGCAATTCATCGGACAATACCAAAGAAATCATTGAACAGTACGCATCCGGCATTTCCTGCCGGGTGAGCGAGCCTGACCGGGGACTGTACGATGCGATGAACAAGGGATTGCGCCTGGCAACGGGCGATTACGTATGGTTTCTGAATGCCGGCGACGTCTTGCCGCA